>NZ_CALRZC010000107.1:0-25223 GCF_943372545.1 Variovorax sp. YR752
TGGTCGTGCGCAATCTACTCAGTCACGGGCTCCAACACCCTTGTCAGACGCACGCTGCACGCACCGGTCTGACCGCCTCAGCGGCGCTCAAACTGTATCGCGCTGGTCTGCTTGGAAGATACAAGTCAGTTCACTGTGCCGGGTCGCGCAGCGTCCAGCGGATCGCGTCGATCTCGGCCAGCAGTTCGGGCGACAGCGTGGTGCCCCAGGCGGCGAGGTTCTCATCGAGGTGAGCCTTGCTGGTCACGCCGATGATGGTGCTGGCCACGCGCCAGCTCGTGTAGCAGAAGGCCAGCGCGAGCTGCGTCGGCGTCAGGCCGTGCTTGCGGGCCAGCGCGTTGTAGCGCTTCGCCGCCTCCAGCGCCTCGGGCCGGCCCCAGCGCTGCTTCTTCATGGTCTCGAACTTCGCCAGCCGGCCGGGCTGCTCGGCACCGTTCAGGCCCACGTCGTCGTACTTGCCCGTCAGCGCGCCGAAGGCCAGCGGCGAGTAGGCCAGCAGCGACACCTGCAGCCGGTGCATCACCTCATCGAGGCCGTTGTCGAGCGCGCGGCTGGTGAGTGCGTACGGGTTCTGCACGGTGGCCACGCGCGGCAGGCCGTGCTGCTCGGCGGTGCGCACGAACTCCATCACGCCGTAGGGCGACTCGTTGGACAGGCCGACGTGGCGCACCTTGCCAGCCTTGACCAGCGTGGCCATCGCGTCGAGCTGCTCGTGGATGCTGGCCATCGCGCGGTCTTTCGCCGGGTCGAAGTAGATCGCGCCGAAAGTGGGCAGGTTGCGCGCCGGCCAGTGGATCTGGTAGAGGTCGATCACGTCGGTGCGCAGGCGCTGCAGGCTGGCGTCGCAGGAGGCGAGGATGTCGGCCTTCGTCATGTCGGCCACGCCGCCGCGGATCCAGTCCATGCCGCGCGCCGGGCCCGACACCTTGGTGGCCAGCACCAGCTTGCCGCGCACGCCGGGGCGCGAAGCGAACCAGTTGCCGAGGATGCGTTCGGTGGCGCCGAAGGTCTCGGCCCGCGCCGGCACCGAGTACATCTCGGCGGTGTCGATGACGTTGATGCCGCGCTCGACCGCGTGGTCGAGGATGGCGTGCGCTTCGTGCTCGGCGACCTGCTCGCCGAAGGTCATGGTGCCGAGGCAGATGGGGGTGACGGCGAGGTCGCTGCGGCCAAGGGGGCGGAGGGGGAGGGATGGGGTCATGCGGGGAAGTCTACGGGTTGGGTGGGCGTGGCACGGATGACTCCGGCGTCGGGGCGCGTTCTAAGCGCCGGCCGGAACTGTCCGGAAGCGAGCTCTGGCAATATCGGCCCGATCGAAGGTAGTTGCCGCGTTCGTTTCGACTAACGTTCGCATCTCAGACACTAGACCCGTCCACCCTCTCTGACAGCCCAAATCAATGACCAACGAACGCAAGACGGAAAATCTCGTTCGCGACACTCTCCGCAAACTTGGCTACTACTCTGTGTCAGCCCACATCCAAGTCGAAGAACAGAAGAGTGAAATCGAGGCGGTTCGCCGGTTGCTAAAGACCGCAAGCAAGACCGGGAAAGGAGGAAAAGGGGCACCTGAGTTCATTGTCACGGACTCGAGCAACCCCGGCTTTCTCTTGGTCATCGAGTGCAAAGCCGATGTCAAGCATCAGGCAAGCGCGACACTTGACCAGCCAGTTGGCTATGCAGTCGACGGTGCCCTTCACTATGCACAAGCGCTTTCGAGAGAGTTCACGGTCATAGCCATTGGCGTAAGTGGACAGACTTCAAGCCAGTTGAAGGTAGCGGCGTACCTTCACACGAAAGGCGAACGGAAGCCAAAGGTACTCAAGACCAAGGCGGGCCTGGCTGTTGCCCAGCTGCTGCCTTGGGAAGACATTCTTGAGCACGCGACGTTCGATCCGACGGTTCAGAAGCTCAGGACGGATGAGCTCATGGCGTACTCACGTGAGCTCCATGAGTTCATGTTTGACTACGCAAAACTCACCGAGAACGAAAAGCCGCTGCTGGTCAGTGGCACTCTAATCGCACTACAGAACTCTGCGTTCTCTAAGTCGTACGACGCCTACTCCCCGGAGGACCTTCAGAAGGAATGGCTGAAGGTCATCAAGAGCGAAATCGATAAGGCACAACTCCCTCAGGCGAAGAAGTACAGCATGACTCAGCCGTACTCTGCCATCGCTGTACATCCGGAGCTCGGAAAGTCCACCGGCAAGCACCCAAAGGGCGCCTTGTATCACTTGGTAGATGGCCTCAACACCAAGGTGCGCCCGTTCATTAGCGTCTATCACGACTTCGATGTTGTCGGTCAGTTTTATGGTGAATTCTTGAAGTACACCGGCGGCGACAAGAAGGCGCTCGGGATCGTTCTCACCCCAAGGCACGTAACCGACCTCTTTGCGAGACTGGCAAACCTCGACAAGACTTCTACTGTGCTTGACACATGCGCGGGTACTGGTAGTTTTCTCGTTTCCGCAATGTTCCACATGACAAAGTCGACGACCACCTCCGCCGAGAAGGATCGCATTAAGAGAGAGGGTCTTGTTGGCGTTGAGCAGCAACCGAACATGTTCGCACTCGCCGCCTCAAACATGATCCTGAGAGGCGATGGCAAGGCCAACCTCTATCAGGGCAGCTGCTTCGATCCAGGGATCAGCAAGGCCATCCAGAAACACAAGTGTGACGTGGGCATGATCAACCCACCGTACTCGCAGGGAGACGAAGAGCTACATGAACTCGTCTTTGTCAAGCATATGCTTGATTGCCTGGTGGAAGGGGGTATGGGAATTGCCATCATTCCTCTCCCGAAAGTGATTGCTCCGAACTCGATCAAGGGTGAACTTCTGAAGCATCACACGCTGGAAGCGGTAATGACAATGCCCGCGGATCTCTTCTACCCAGTTGGCAGAGTTACCTGTATCGCCGTGTTCACCGCCCACAAGCCACACGCCGAGTCCGACAAGAAGACATGGTTTGCCTACTGGAAGAACGACGGCTTCGTGAAGACCAAGCACCTAGGGCGAGTTGACCTAAATGGCAGATGGCCCGCCATCCGAGACTCATGGGTCTCCCAATTCAGGAACAGGGACGACGTTTCCGGCGTCAGTATTAAGCGCAAGGTAGCGGACGAAGACGAGTGGTGCGCAGAGGCATACATGGATACTGACTACGGGAAGATCTCCCAACCCGAACTTGCGCAAACTCTGAAGCGCTATCTCGCCTACAAGTTGATGGAACGCGAACACTTTGCGGAGGCGCAAGTCACACTTGCGGGCGACGATGAAGCTAGTTGAACTGAATGAAATCTTCTCCGTTGCGTACGGCAACAAGTTCGATCTAAACAAGATGGCGCCATGTGCTGACTTTGAGAAGGCCGTCTCGTTCGTCGGTAGATCTGGGAACAAGAATGGAGTCACTGCCTTCGTGCTCCCCGTCGCGGGGGTAAAGCCCTATCCCGTAGGGCACATCACAACGGCCCTGGGTGGCGCGATCCTCTCGTCGTTCGTACAGCCACGCCCCTTCTACACCGGACAGAACGTCGCAGTTCTCGGCCCGCCCGACGATATGTCGCTGGCGGAGAAGCTGTACTACTGCAACTGCATCGAGGCCAACTTGCATCGCTATGGCGCTTTCGGGCGCGAGGCAAATCGGACACTCAAGACACTCCTCGTCCCGGAACGAAAGGCAGTGCCAGCTTGGGTCAAGTCAACCCTTGGCAAAGTTGCCAAGGACTGGGAGTCTGAAATGAAGAGAGTCATTGCAGGTGCATAGCTGGGAAGCGTGCCTTGGCCTCAGCGAGGCCTACCCCTCGCTCCAGTTCAACTACCGCGGCGGGCGAGCGCGCCGCCCCGCCCTAGCACCCATCCCCGCAGAGTCCCCATGGACCGCGACCAGATCAAAACCACCTTCGACCGCCAGGCCCCCACCTACGACCAGCAGTGGTCCAAGCTAGGCGCGCTGCGCGACTGCCTGCACCTCCTCCTCGGCTCGGTCTTCGCCACGCTGCCGGCGCAGGCGCGCATCCTGTGTGTGGGCGCCGGCACGGGCGCCGAGATCCAGCACCTGGCTTCTCTCTTCCCGGGCTGGACCTTCACCGCGGTGGAGCCGTCGCCGGCCATGCTGGTCGCCTGCCGTGAGCGGGCCGAGGCGAACGGCTACGCGCGGCGCTGCCGCTTTCACGAGGGCTACCTCGATTCGCTGCCCGCGGGCGAGCCCTTCGATGCGGCCACCTGCTTCCTCGTCTCGCAGTTCATCCTCGACCGGCGCGAGCGCGCGGCCTTCTTCCGCGCCATCGCCGAACGCCTGCGGCCGGGTGGCCTGCTGGCCAGTTCCGACCTCGCGTCCGATCTCGAGTCGCCGGCGCAGCGCCAACTGCTCGAGGTCTGGTTCCGCACCATGGCCACCGCCGACCTGTCCGCCGAGGCGCTGCAGCGCATGCGCGAGGCCTATCAGCGCGATGTCGCGGTGTTGCCGCCGGCGGAGGTGGAGGCGATCATTCGCGCCGGTGGCTTCGACGCGCCGGTGCCCTTCTTCCAGGCCGGCCTCATTCACGCGTGGTTCTCGCGCGTGGCGCCCGACACGCTGCACACACCCTCGCCATGAACAAGACCGAACGTGACCGGCTGCTGCGCGCGCTGCAGGGCCGCTTCGAACAGCACCCGGCTCGCCATGCGGGCGTGGCCTGGGCGCAGGTGCTGGCCCGGCTCGACGCAGCGCCCGCCGCGCTGACCGCCCTCGCCGCGATGGAAGCCTCGGGCGGCGAGCCGGACGTGATCGGCGTGGATACGAGCAGCGGCACGGGCAGCGGCGAGCTGCTCTTCTGCGACTGCGCCGCCGAGAGCCCGAGTGGGCGCCGCAGCCTGTGCTTCGACGACGACGCGCTGCACGCGCGCAAGGAGAACAAGCCCGCCGGCAGCGCTGCCGGCATGGCGCGGGCGATGGGCGTCGAACTGCTGACGGAAACGCAGTACCGCGCGCTGCAGCAGCTCGGCGAGTTCGACCTCAAGACCTCGAGCTGGATCGCGACGCCGGACGACGTGCGCGCGCTCGGCGGCGGGCTGTTCTGCGATCGGCGCTACGGCCGGGTGTTCGTCTATCACAACGGGGTGCAGTCCTACTACGCCGCGCGGGGCTTCCGCGCGCTGCTGCGGGTGTGATCGCTGGTCGAGGCTTGCCCTAAAGTTTATTGTTTTACAGTAAACTTTGGCCGTACGACAGCAAGTACGGAGCCTTTGCCCATGCCCTCTCCCGCCTCCTCTCGCCGGCTGCCCGGCTCGCTGGCCCGCGTGGTGTTCGTCGTGCGCGCGCTGTGCGTGCTGGGCGTGGTCACGCTGCTGGCGGTGCCGTTCTGGTTCTGGCTCTCGCCGGCGAACGTGCTCGCGCTGGGGCCGCAGATGGCCGGCGTGAGTGGCGCCATCGTGGTCGACGAGCGCACCCGCGCGCTGGGCGCGGCGGTGTCGCTGCTGCCCATCGCGGTCGGGCTGTATGCGCTGTGGCAGTTGTGGCGGCTGTTCGCCGAATACGGCGCGGGCCGCGTGTTCGGCCGCGCGGCGCTCGCGCGGCTGCAGCGCTTTGCCTGGGCGCTGCTGGCCGCGGCGCTGCTCGCGCCACTGGTGCGCGCGGTGATGTCGGTCGTGCTCACGATGGGCAACCCGGCGGGGCAGCGCCAGCTCGTCATCGGCTTCTCGTGGAACGACTACCTGGCGGTGCTGCTAGCCGCCGTGCTGATCGCCATCGCCACGGTAATGGCCGAGGCGGTGCGGGTGGCGGAAGAGAACGAGTCGTTCATCTAGAAGAAGCCCCGCCATGCCCATCGTCGTCAACCTCGACGTGATGCTCGCGAAGCGCAAGATGCGCTCGCGCGAACTGGCCGAGCGCATCGGCATCACCGAGCAGAACCTCTCGCTGCTCAAGTCGGGCAAGGTGCGCGGGGTGCGCTTCGACACGCTGTCGCGCATCTGCGCCGTGCTCGAGTGCCAGCCGGCCGACCTGCTGGAGTACCGGCCGGGGCCGGAGGACGAGATCGAGCCGTGAAACGACGGCATGGCCGCGCACGCGGCGTCGCGCTGCTGCTGGTGGTGCTGGCGCACCTGGCGCTGCTTGCCTGGTGGACGGCGCAGCACCGGCCGCCTGCGGTCACGGCGGCGGCCGCGCGGGTCACGTTGCGCCTGCTGCCACCGGTGGCGCGGGTGGCCGAACCCACGCCACCGCCGCCCGCCTTCAGGCCCCCACGTGCGGCGCCGCGCGATGCGGTGCTGACGAGGCCTCGTACCGTCGCGCCCCAGGCCTTGCCGGATGTTCCGGCGCGACCCGACCGTGCGCCCGAGGCCATCACCATGACAGGCGCCGAGCCTGCGGCCTCTGAACCCGCCAGCGCCGAGGCACCACCCTCGCTGCTCGACGGCGACGCGACCCGTCGCGCCATCCGCGCCAGCGCGCGCGACCCTGGCCTTGCTGCACAGGCCGGCCGCACCGGCCCGGCCGTCACCACGCCCGATCAGCGGCTGGGCAGCGGCATCGCGCAAGGCGCCAGGGGCGACTGCCTGAAGGGCGAGTACTTCGGCGGCGGCGCGGGGCTGCTGAGCCTGCCCTTCCTCGCCGCCGCCGCGCTGCGCGACAAGTGCCGGCAGTGACGAAGCGCTGAAGCGGCGATGGCCCGCTGAGCCCGGGCCATTGGCTCCTTCGGGCGATGCCCGCGCGGGCTCGGGCTTCGAGAATGCCCTCACCCGATCCACTTGCGAGCCCACCATGACCCAGCCCAGCCGCCTCTCGATGCTCGAAACCATGATGCTGATCCGCGCCCACGAGGAGCGGCTCGCCCAGAACGCCGGCCAGACGCCCGGCACCTGCACCGCCGTCGGCCAGGAAGCCGCCGCCGTCGGCGCGGTGACTGCCCTCCAGCCGCGCGACCGCATCCTCACCAACCACCGCAGCGCCGGCCACCTGCTGGCCCGCGGTGCCGACCCCGGCCGCCTGATGGCCGAGGTGTTCGGCCGTGCCGACGGCTATTGCAAGGGCAAGAGCGGCTCGCTGCACGTCTCCGCCAAGGAGCTGGGCGTGGTGCTGACCTCGACCATCGTCGGCGGCGAACTGTCGCTGGCGCCGGGGGTGGCGCTGGCGCAGAAGATGGGCGGCGCGGAGACCGAGAAGGGCGGCATCACCGCCGTCTTCTTCGGCGACGGCGCGGCCTGCGAAGGCATCTTCCACGAGTCGATCAACCTCGCGGTGACCTGGCAGCTGCCTGTGCTCTACATCTGCGAGAACAACCAGTGGCAGGCCTTCGTGCGCCGCGACGAGACCATGCCGCAGGAGCACATCGCCACCTGGGCCAAGGGCTACGGCCTGCCGGCGGTCAGCGTCGACGGCAACGACGTCGAGGCGGTGCACGCCGCCACGCTGGCCGCCGCCGAGCATGTGCGCACGACCGGCACGCCCTACTTCCTGGAGCTGGTGACCTACCGCACGCGCGGCCACTACGAGCCGGACACGCAGGGCTACGTCGACCCCGACGAACTCGCGCGCTGGAAGGCGCGCGACCCGATCGCGATGCAACGCGAGCGCCTGATGGCCGCCGGCGTGCTGGCGCCGGGCGAGCTGGCGCACATCGAGCAGCGCGTGGCCGACACCATCGACGCCGCCTTCACCTTCGCGCAGAACTCGCCCTGGCCCGATGCCCGCGAGCTGACCACCGACGTCTACGCCTGAACGGCACCGAGGAGATTCCCATGAAGATGCAAACCATCACCGTCGACACCGCCGTCTCTCAAGCACTGGCCGAGGAGATGCGCCGCGACCACCGCGTGCTGACCTTCGGCGAAGGCGTGGCCACCACGCGCCCCGAACTGGTCGCCGAGTTCGGCCGAGAGCGGGTGCGCAACACGCCGCTGGCCGAAGGCATCATCGCCGGCGCTGCCGCAGGCGCCGCGGCCATGGGCCTGCGCCCGGTCATCGACCTGCTGTACGCGCCCTTCCTGACGCTGTCGATGGACGCGATCATGAACAGCGCCGGCAAGCTGCGCTACCTGTCGGGCGGGCAGTTCAACTTCCCGATGGTGGTGCTGGCCAAGACCGGTGCCGGCTGGGGCGTCGGCGCGCAGCACAACCACAACCTCGAGGCGATGTTCGTGCATGCGCCGGGGCTGAAGGTGCTGATGCCGTCCAGCGCCGCCGACTTCAAGGGCCTGCTGAAGAGCGCGATCCGCGACGACAACCCGGTGATGTTCTTCATGGACATGACGCTGGGCTACACGCCGGGCGACGTGCCCGAGGGCGAGCACCTGGTGCCGATCGGCCAGGCCGCGGTGCTGCGCCGCGGCCGCGACGTGACGCTGGTGTCCTACTCCAAGAGCGTGGCTGCCTGCATGGCTGCTGCGCAGACGCTGGCCGAGCGTGGCGTCGACGCCGAGGTGATCGACCTGCGCTCGCTGAAGCCGCTGGACGAAGCGGCCATCCTGCGCTCGGTGCGCAAGACCGGCCGCATGGTGGTGGTGCACGAGGCGGCGGCGCCCTGCGGTGTCGGCGCCGAGGTGACGGCGATCGTGGTCGAGAAGGCCTTCGACGCGCTGAAGGCACCGGTGCGCCGCATCACCGGCCCGGATGCGCCCTCGCCTGCATCGTTCATGCTCGAGCAGGCCGGCGTGCCGCAGGCCGAGGCCATCGTGCGCAGCGCCGCCGCGCTGGTGCTGAGCGACGAGGTGGCCGCGTGATCCATGGCCTGCACCACAGTGCCTACCGCTGCCGCGACAGCGAGCGCACGCGCGCCTTCTACGAGGACTTCCTCGGCCTGCCGCTGGCCGGCGCGCTACGCATCGAGACGACGAAGACGGGGCGCCGCACCGACGTGCTGCATACCTTCTTCCGCCTCGGCGACGGCTCTTTCCTCGCCTTCTTCGAGGCGCCGGACATGCCGTTCGAGTTCCGTGCGCAGCACGACTTCGACCTGCACATCGCGCTGCGCGTGAACGACGCCGCGCTCGGCGCGATGATCCTGCTCGCGCAGGAAGCCGGCATCGAGGTGCGCGGCATCGCCGACCACGGCTTCATCCGCTCGATCTACCTGCGCGACCCGAACGGCTACGTGGTCGAGCTCACCGCGCCGGTGGCCGGGGCCGGTGCCGCGGCGATGGACGCCGGCCAGGCGCGCGCCGAGCTGGCGCGCTGGAACCAGCGCCGCCAGGCCAGCCGCCACGCCGGCCGCACGGCCTCGATGGCGACCTGAGCCGGCCCTTCGGCGCCGATCAGCACCGCGGCGCGCGGCGCCAGCGGCAGCGCTGCACCGGCGTCGACGAAGTGGTCGTCGGGGTCGCCGGGCTGCGTCACCCACACGCGCCCGGCGGTCACGCGCAGCGTCACTGCCACGGTCTGGTTCCAGCGCAGCAACTGGCCGTCGGCGAGTTGCAGCAGGAGGGGAGTGTGGAGCTTGAGCATGGCGGTCTCCGCGTGAATCAGGGCAGGCCAGTGTCGGCAGACGCGCGCTTCGGCGACAGACGCAGCCCTGCCCAAACTGCACCGGTACAGCCGGCGCCAGCGCGCTCTGTACTGGCGACAGATGGCCACCTCTGTACCGGTACGGTGGGCGGAGCGAGGTTCACAATGGATCGCATGGACGCTGCCGACGATTCTTCCGGCCCCCTGTACCAGCGCATCGCCGCCCGCATCGAGGCAGCGATCGCCAGCGGCGCCATGCGCGCCGGCGCGCGGCTGCCCTCGGTGCGGCAGTTGAGCCAGCAGCACGAGGTCAGCATGAGCACCGCGCTGCAGGTCTATCGCTGCCTGGAGAACCGCGGCGTGGTCGAGGCGCGGCCGAAGTCGGGTTACTTCGTGACGCCACGCGCGCCGAGCCTGCCCGAGCCGATGCTCGACCTGCGCATGGAAGCGCCCTCGCTGGTCAACATGGACCAGGTGCTGCAGGAGTTCCTGTGGATCGTCAACGATCCGCTCGCGGTGCCCTCCTTCCACGCCCAGCCGGCGCGTGAGCTGCTGCCCGAGGCCAAGCTGCAGCACCTGCTGGCCGGCGTGAACCGCCGCCACCCCGAGTACGCCTCGCGCTGCCAGATGGAAGGCAGCGCGGCGCTGCGCCAGGAGATCGCGCGCCGCGCGGTCAACTCCGGCGTGCCGCTGCGGCCCGACGAGATCGTGATCACCAACGGCGGGCTGGAGGCGGTCTACCTCGCGCTGCGCACGGTGGCTTCCGCCGGCGACACCATCGTGCTGGAGTCGCCGACCTACTTCCACCTGCTGCAGATGATCGAGAGCCTGGGCATGCGCGCGCTCGAGATCCCGACGCATCCGCGCGACGGCATCTCGCTCGAGGCGCTGGAGTTCGCCACGCGTGAGCCGGGCGCGGTGAAGGCCTGCGTGCTGCTGCCCAACTTCCCCAACCCGATGGGCAGCCTGATGCCGGTGGAGCGCAAGCGCGCGCTGGTGCAGCTGGCCGCCGAGCGGCAGATCACGCTGATCGAGAGCGACATCTACGGCGAGCTGCACTTCGGCGAGCAGCGCCCGCCGGTGCTGAAGAGCTTCGACGCCGAGGCCGACATCATCCTGTGCTCGGCCTTCACCAAGACCGTCGCGCCCGGCTACCGCATCGGCTGGGTGGCGCCGGGCCGGCATTTCCTGAAGACGCAGGCGCTGAAGTTCCGCACCTCGGTGGCCTGCCCGATGCTCACGCAGGAGGTGCTGGCGCAGTTCATCCGCGACGGCGGCTACGACCACCACCTGCGCAAGTTGCGCGCCGCGCTGAAGACGCAGATGCACCAGATGGTCGACGCGGTGGCGCGCCACTTCCCGATGGGCTGCCGCATGAGCCTGCCGCAGGGCGGCATGATGCTGTGGATCGAGCTGCCCAAGCATGTCGACTCGCGGGAGGTGTTCGCGCTGGCGCGGCTGGAGCACATCGGCGTCGGCCCGGGCGCGGCCTTCTCGACCACGCGCCGCTTCGACCACTTCATTCGCCTGCAGTACGGCGAGCCGTTCACCGCGGCCACCGAGGCCGCGATGAAGCGGCTCGGCCACATCGTCAAGCGCCTGGCCGAGCGCAGCCCGCGGCTGCAGCACGCACGCAACCCGCACGAGCCGCGGTTGATCGATGCCTGAGGCCGGCACGATGCACGGCGCCGATTCGCGCTACGCGTGGATGCGCCTGGCCGCGACGCTGGGGCTGATGACCATCGGCTCGGCGGCGATGTACGTGATCGCCGTGGTGCTGCCGGCGGTGCAGGCCGAGTTCGGCGTGGCACGTGCCGATGCCTCGCTGCCCTACACGTTGCTGATGGTCGGCTTCGGCCTCGGCGGCGTGCTGATGGGCAAGCTGGCCGATCGCTTCGGCGTGATGGTGCCGGTGCTGATCGGCGCCGTCGGCCTGTCCAGCGGCTTCGCGCTCGCCGCGGCGAGCAGCAGCATCCTCGGTTTCGCGATCGTCTCCGGGCTGTTGCTCGGCCTGCTCGGCAGTTCGGCGACCTTCGCGCCGCTGGTGGCCGACACCTCGCTGTGGTTCGTGCGCCGGCGCGGCATCGCAGTGGCGATCTGCGCCAGCGGCAACTACCTGGCCGGCGCGATCTGGCCGCCGATCGTGCAGCACCTGGTCGAGACCGGCGGCTGGCGCAGCGCCTACAACACGCTGGCGGTGATCAGCGCGGTGGCCGTGCCGCTGCTCGCGCTGGCGCTGAAACCGCGGCCGCCCGCGGCGGTGGCCGGCATGGCGCGCGCCGGCAGTTCGGCGCAACCGTCGACACGGCCGTTCGGCTTCTCGATGAACCAGGCGCAGTTGCTGCTGTGCATCGCCGGCGTGGCCTGCTGCGTGGCGATGGCCATGCCGCAGGTGCACATCGTCGCCTACTGCACCGACCTCGGCTTCGGCGCCGCGCAGGGCGCGCAGATGCTCTCGCTGATGCTCGCCGCCGGCATCGTCAGCCGGCTGGTGTCGGGCGTGATCTGCGACCGCATCGGCGGGCTGCGCACGCTTCTGCTCGGCTCGGTGCTGCAGGGCACGGCGCTGCTGCTGTTCCTGCCCTTCGACGGGCTGGTGTCGCTGTACGTGGTGTCGGCACTGTTCGGCCTGTTCCAGGGCGGCATCGTGCCGAGCTACGCGATCATCGTGCGCGAATACTTCCCGCCCGCCGAGGCCGGCGCGCGCGTCGGCACGGTGCTGATGTGCACGCTGTTCGGCATGGCGCTGGGCGGCTGGATGTCGGGCAAGGTGTTCGACCTGACCGGCTCCTACGACGCCGCCTTCGTCAACGGCATCGCCTGGAACCTGCTCAACCTCGGCATCGTGCTGCTGCTCCTGTGGGGCGTGCGGCGGCGTTTGGTGGCGGCAGCGTGAAGCTGCTGGTGCTCGGCGGCACGGTGTTCCTCGGCCGCCATGTGGTGGCGCAGGCGCTGGCGCGTGGCGATCAGGTCACGTTGTTGCATCGCGGGCGCCGTGGGTTCGGGCTGTTCCCCGAAGCACGCGCGCTGATCGGCGATCGTGATGGCGATCTGTCCGCGCTGGAGCAACAGGACTTCGATGCGGTGATCGATTGCAGCGGCTACACCGCCGCACAGCTCGAACGCAGTGCGGCGATGCTCTCCGACGTGCCGCAGTACCTGTTCGTATCGAGCATCTCGGTGGGCGCGGCCTTCCCGCCCGGCCAGGCCTACGACGAAGACCTACCGCGCCTCGAAGGCGACGAGGGCTACGGCCAGGCCAAGGCCCGTGCTGAGGATGCGCTGCTCGCCGCACGGCCCGGCCGCACGACCATCGTTCGGCCCGGGCTGATCGTCGGCCCGCATGACCCGACCGGGCGCTTCACGCACTGGCCGCTGCGGGTCGCGCGCGGCGGCGAGGTGCTCGCGCCGGGGCGGCCCGAGCGGCCGGTGCAGTTCATCGATGCACGCGACCTGGCGGACTGGTGTCTGCGGCTCGTCACGGACAGAGTCACCGGCACCTTCAACGCCATCGGCGACACACTGCCGATGGACGAACTGCTGAGCACCTGCCGCGAGGTCTCAGGCAGCGACGCGCGCTTCAGCTGGTTCGACGACCGCACGCTGATCGACGCCAAGGTCGAACCCTGGAGCGAACTCCCGCTGTGGATTCCCGAGGACGACCCGGCCTTCGGCGGCATGCTGCTCGGCGCGAACGCGCGTGCCCGCGCTGCCGGCCTGCGCCTGCGTCCACTGGCCGAGACGGTACGCGACACACTCGCCTGGGCGCGCACGCCCGATGGCGGAGCCGCGCGCAGCCCGCATGCGCTGGCGCCCGGGCGCGAGGCCGAACTGCTCGCCGCAGCGCGCGCGGACTGAATGGCGACCTTTCGCTCCGCGTTCAAGGCGCACCAACTCGTGCCAACGCGCACGGAGCGACGACTTGCGTGCGACCCAGCTTCAAGTTCGCGGGCCGGCGGCCGATAACGACCCCATCGCAAGCTCCCATCGAGTGCGTCGCTCCCCCCGACGCCGCCATGGACACACCGTCCTCCCCTGCCGAAGAAGCGCTGGCGCTGTGCGCGGAGAACGACTCGCTGCGCCGCGAGCTGGATCTGCTGCACGACGCGCTGGAGCGCATGCCGCGCGGCATGTGTGCATTCGACGGCAACGACCGCCTGCTGCTGGCCAATGCGCACTACCGCAATCTCTGGAGCCTGCCCGAGCAGGTGACTCGCCGCGGCAGCACCTTCCGCCAGATCATGGACGCCACGCCGGGCCGCGAGACCGCCGCCAGTCGCAACCAGCCGCTGCCGCCGCCCGGCACCGCGGGCGTCCGCTGGCGCGAGTGGCAACTGGACGACGGCCGCATCATCGAGATCGTGGTGTCGCGGCGCGCCGATGGCAGCTGCGTCGCGCTGCACGACGACGTGACCGAGCAGCGCAAGGCGCAGGAGCGCATCAGCTTCCTGGCCCGGCACGACCTGCTGACCGGCTTGCCCAACCGGGCCGTGCTGCGCGAGGAACTGGAGCGCGGGCTGGCGGCCAACCGCCGCGGCGAAAGCCTGGCCCTGCTGTGCCTGGACCTGGACCGCTTCAAGCCGGTGAACGACACCTATGGCCATGCCGTCGGCGACGCGCTGCTGCGCCAGGTGGCCGAGCGACTGCGCGATTGCGTGCGCGAGACCGACATCGTGGCGCGAATGGGCGGCGACGAGTTCGCGGTGGTGCAGCGCGGCGCACTGCAGCCCGACGTCTCCACCCGCCTGGCGCGACGCATCATCGACGTGCTGACCCGGCCGTTCGAGGTGGATGGCCACGTCGTGCACATCGGCACCAGCGTCGGCGTGGCGATGGCGCCCACCGACGGCGAGGACAGCGAGACCCTGCTGCGCCATGCGGACCTGGCCCTGTATCGCGCCAAGTCAGACGGCCGCGGGCAGTTGAGCTACTTCGAGCCCGGCATGAACCAGCGTGTCGAGGCGCGCCGCGGACTGGAGAACGCACTGCGCGAGGCGATCACCGCGCAGCGGCTCGAGCTGGCCTACCAGCCACGCTACGCCGCCGATGACCAGCGCCTGCTCGGTGTGGAGGCGCTGCTGCGCTGGAACCATCCGCAGCGCGGCGCCATCGCGCCGGGCGAGTTCGTGCCCCTGGCCGAGGAGACCGGCTTGATCGTGCCGATCGGCCGCTTCGTGCTCGAGCGTGCCTGCCGCGATGCGATGGCCTGGCCGGCGCACATGACGGTGGCGGTTAACGTCTCGGCCGTTCAGTTTGCGCGCGGCACGCTGGTGGCCGACGTGACGCACGCCTTGGCGGAGTCCGGCTTGTCGGCCAGGCGGCTGGAGCTGGAGATCACCGAGTCGACGATGCTCAAGGATCCGACCCGCGTGCTGGGTGCGCTGCACACGCTGCGTGAGCGGGGCGTGCGCATCGCGATGGACGACTTCGGCACCGGCTACTCGTCACTGAGCCACCTGCGCAGCTTTCCGTTCGACCACCTCAAGATCGACCGCAGCTTCGTGCGCGACGTGGCCGAGCGTTCCGACCTGCAGGCCATCATCCGCGGCATCGCCACGCTCGCGCAGGGCATGGGCATGCAGACGACGGCCGAAGGGGTCGAGACGCTCGATCAACAGGCCGCAGTGCGCTCGCTGGGCTGCGATGCCATCCAGGGCTTCCTGCTGGCCCGACCGATGCCCGCAGACGCGATCGGGCGGCTTCAGGCCCCAGGCGAGTAGGCCAGCCACTCACGCAAGGCCCGCTGCGACCCGCGGATGAATCCGGGCCCCCATGGACGGTGATCCAGCGCGGGCCAGTCGTCCAGCATCCACGCCAGCGTGAGGAAGAGCCTGGCGGTGACAAGCACCGAAACCTGGCGCGCCAGGTCCGGCGGATGCGTGTGCTCGGCGGCGTAGCCTCGCAGCAGCGCGTCGTGCAGGGCGGGGTACTGGCGTCGATGGTCGTGATTGTTCACCAGCGGGTAGCGCAGGTACTGCAGCGTGGCGGCGAGGTCCATGGCGCGATGACCCATCCCGCAGTCGGTGAAGTCGATGGCGCCGGCAGCGCCGCGCACGAAGAGCAGATTCCATGGATGCAGGTCGCCGTGCACCAGGCCCCAGCTGTCCGGTCCGCGACCGAAGGCTTCGATCTCCTCGTGCAGCCGCGCGGCTGCATCGCGCAGCACCGCGCGATGGGTCGTGCCGAGGCGCTGCATCCCGGGTCGAGTGCCCGCGGCCCAGGCCGGGAGGTCCAGCGGCGTGGCTTCGCGCTGCGTGCGCACGCGGCCGGCGGCATGCAAGGCCGTGGCCACCCGGTGCAAGGCGCCGGTGAAGCGGCCGACGGACTGCAGGCGCGCGGGCGTGAGGCCGCGGTCGCAATGGCGACCGTCGAGCCATGTCAACAACACCGCGTAGCGCCCATCCGGATGACGGTGCAGCCGCGTTCCCTCGGCGCTGCATTGCGGAGCCGGCACGTGCAGCCCGGCGGCCGCCAGCGCCTCGAGCCAGTCCAGTTCGGTGTCGATGGCGGCGCGATCCTGGTGAGCCATCGGGTAGATGCGCAGCGCCAGATCCGGGCCGGCCTGCCGGCGTACCCGCCAGACCTCGCAGTCCAGCCGTGCCACGCAACGCAGCGCGTCGGCGCGCACACCGTGTCGGCTCAGCAAGGTGTCGATGAATGGGTCGTGCACGGCACGGAGTGTCCCCCGGCGCGAGGTGGCTTGCGTGACGCCGATCGCAAGTGACTCGCTGAGCGCACGAACGTCGTGCGCGTCTCGCCCATGGCCAGGCGTCACGCGTTCAGGCGGCCAGCGGTTGCGCCAGCCAGGGCCGCCGCAGCGATATCGACGCGGCCACACGCGCCGGCGCCTCGATCGGGCCGAGGTGGCCGAGCCCGCTCAGCCGCTCGAGCGTGACCCAGGGCAGCGTCTGGTGCAGCCGCTCGATCACACGCAGCGCCGGGGCGGGCGAGCGTGTGCCGCACAGCAGGCTCACCGGAACATCCAGCCGGCGCAGTGCATGCAAGGGCACAGCGTCGTTGCACAGCGCGCCGAACTCGGCGTTCACCTTGGGCATGCGCAGGACGATCGCGTCCTGGCGCGGCGCTGGCAGTGCCGCCCAGGCGCCAGCGCCGGCCCAGTAGTCGACGAAGTGCTGCGCCGCGTCGCGGCTGCGACCGCGCAGCACGGCCACGCCGATCTCGCGACCGAAGGCCACGAACGCGTCGAACACCAGACGGTCGTCCGGGCGCGCGCCGCGCAGCAGCGCAGGCCGCATCGGCTCGTAGAGCGTCAGGCTGCGCACGTGCTGCGGCCAGCGCAGCGCGAGCTCCAGCGCCACGGCACCGCCATAGGAATGGCCGACCAGGTGCGCGCCGTGCGGTGCCGAGCGCAGCAGCGGCGCGAGCGCATCGGCTTCAGCCTGCAGGCTGATCGGCGCGCCGAGCGGCCAGGGCTCGGCGGCGTAGCCGAGCAGATCGGGCGTGTGCCAGGTGGCCCCGTGCGGCGGCTGGCGGCGCCAGGCGTCCCACTGGCGGCCGCCGGCGCCGCTGCTGTGCAGTGCGATCAGCACGGGGGTGACGGATGACAAGGGCATCGGAAGGCAGGGCATGGCGGTCTCGCTGCAGGGCAGCGCTTGTCGCCGCCATGCCGTGCATGCTCGGGGCGGTTCGTATCACGCCGGTGTCGTCGCGGCCGGCCGCTTGTTGCATCCGTTGCAGCGGCGCCGCGCTCAGATCTGCACCCGCGTGCCCAGCTCGATGACGGCGTTGTCGGGCAGGCGGAAGAACTCGACCACGCTGCCGGCATTGCGGCTCATCGCCGCGAACAGCCGCTCGCGCCAGCGCGCCATGCCGGCGCCGGGCGTGGGCACGATGGTCTCGCGGCTGAGGTAGTAGCTGGTCGTCATCGGCTCGAAGGCCAGGCCCTGCTTTGCAATGCGCTGCAGCGCCCGTGGCACGTCGGGGGTCTCCATGAAGCCGAAGTCGAGCGTCACGCGCCAGAAGCCCTGGCCCAGTTCCTCGACCTGCGCGCGTTCGCTCTCGGCCACCGCCGGCTGCTCGCGGAAGCGCACGGTGAGCAGCACGTTGCGCTCGTGCAGCACCTGGTTGTGCTTGAGGTTGTGCAGCAGCGCCTGCGGCGCGGTGGACGGGTCGGCCACCGCATACACGGCGGTGCGCGCCACGCGCGGCAGCCCGGGTTCGGCCAGCGAGGCGATGAAGGGCGACAGCTCGAGCCCGTCGCGGCGGATGCTCGCCAGCGCCAGCGCGCGGCCGCGGTGCCAGGTGCTCATGCCGGCGAAGATCAGCGCCCCCAGCGCCAGCGGGAACCAGCCGCCGTCGAGGAACTTCACGGCGCAGCCCGCCAGAAGCACGAGGTCGATGGCGACGAAGGACAGCGTCGCGCCGATCGCCACCGGCGCCGGCAGGCGCCAGGCATGGCGCACCACCACGTAGGTGAGCAAGGTGGTGATCAGCATCGCGCCGGTGACGGCGATGCCGTAGGCGCCGGCCAGCGCCGACGAGCTGCCGAAGTACAGCACTGCGCCGATCACGCCGGCCAGCAGCGCCCAGTTCGCCGCCGGCATGTAGATCTGCCCGCTCTCGCGAGCCGAGGTGTGGCGCACCGTCATGCGCGGCAGGAAGCCGAGCTGGATGGCCTGGCGTGTCAGCGAGTAGGCGCCGGAGATCACCGCCTGCGAGGCGATGATCGCCGCCAGCGTCGCCAGCCCCACCGCCGGCAGCACCATCGACTCGGGGAACAGGCGGTAGAACGGGTTCTCGATCGCCGACGGGTCGCGCATCAGCAGCGCGCCCTGGCCGAGGTAGTTGAGCGCCAGCGCAGGCAGCACCAGGCCGGTCCAGGCGAGCTGGATGGCGCGGCGGCCGAAGTGGCCGAGGTCGGCGTACAGCGCCTCGGCGCCGGTGATCGCCAGCACGATCGCGCCGATCGCGAACCACACCTGCCATCCGCGCCCGGCGAGGAAGGCAAAGGCTTCGCGCGGGTCGAGCGCGGCGAGGATGGCCGGCTGCTGCACGATCTGCTGCACGCCGGTGACCGCCAGCATCAGGAACCACAGCACGATCACCGGCCCGAACAGGCGGCCGACCACCGCGGTGCCGAAGCGCTGCAGCGCGAACAGGCCGACCAGCACGAGCAGCGACAGCGGCAGCACCCAGGGCGCGAGCGCCGGCGTGGCCACGGTCAGGCCTTCCATCGCGCCGAGCACGGAGATCGCCGGCGTGATCACGCTGTCGCCGTAGAACAGCGTGGCGCCGAACACGCCGAGCAGCAGCAGCACGGTGCGCCAGCGCGGCTTCGAGGCCACGGCCTGCGCGGCCAGCGCGGTGAGCGCGAGGCCGCCGCCCTCGCCGCGGTTGTCTGCGCGCAGGATCAGCGTGACGTACTTCAGCGTGACGATCAGCATCAGCGCCCAGACGATGCACGAGATCGCGCCGATCAGGTGCGCCGCATCGAGCGGCACGCCGGTGGCCGGCGCGAAGATCTCCTTGACGGTGTACAGCGGGCTGGTGCCGATGTCGCCGTAGACGATGCCGATGGCGCCGAGCGTGAGGGCCGCGAGGCCCTGGCGGCCGTGCTCGGCTGCGGGCTTCGCGGTGGCAAGGGTGGGTTGCGTCATGACGCGGGGGTCGAGTGGAACCGGACCTCAGCGTGCCGCCCGGCGCATCAGGAAGGCATAAGCGGCGGCGCAGCGTCCTCGTCGGGTTCGGCGAGGCGGTAGCCCACGCCGGTCTCGGTCAGCAGCAGGCGCGGCTCGGCCGGCTCGTCCTCGAGCTTGGCGCGCAGCTGGGCCATGTACAGGCGCAGGTAGTGGGTGTGCTCTGTGAACTCGGCGCCCCAGACGTCGCGCAGCAGCTGCCGGTGCGTCACCACCTGGCCGGCCTGGCGCACCAGGCGCGCGAGCAGCTTGAACTCGGTGGGCGTGAGGTGCACCGGCTCGCCGCCACGGCGCACCCGCTGCGCGGCGAGGTCGACATGCACGCGGCCGTGGCGGTAGTCGGTCAGCGCGGCGCTCACGCGCGTGCCGCGGTGGCGCAGCGCCACGCGCATGCGCGCCAGCAGCTCGGCCACGCCGAAGGGCTTGACGAGGTAGTCGTCGGCGCCGGCGTCGAGCAGGCGGATCTTCTGGCCCTCGGCCTGGCGCGCCGAGATCACCAGCACCGGCAGCGACTCATGCCGGCGCACGGCGGCGAGCAGTTCCTCGCCGTCGCCGTCGGGCAGGCCGAGGTCGAGCACGACCAGGTCGAGCGGCTCGCGCGCGTGCGCCAGCAGGGCCTGCGCATCGGCCAGGCTGGCGGCAGTGAGCACCTCGTAGCCTTCGACGGCCAGCGCGTCGCGCAGGGTGCGGCGCAGCTCGCGGTCGTCCTCGAGCAGCAGCACCCTCATGAGGCGCCCTCCTCGCCCGGCGGCGCCGGCGGCGTGCGCAAGGGCAGCACGCACTCGAAGCTGGCGCCGCCGCGGCCGCGCGGACGCAGCCGCAATTCACCGCCGTGCGCCCGCGCGATGGCCCGGCACACCGCAAGCCCGACGCCGGCGCCGGTCGAAGCCGACGGCGCCGCCGCATCCGGCCGACGCTCGCCGCGCTGGAAGACCTCGAAGATGCGCTCGCGCCAGGCCGGCGCCACGCCGGGGCCGCGGTCGCGCACGGCGAGCACGATCTGTTCGCCCTGCCGCTGCGCGAGCAGTTCTACCGGCGCATCGGCGGGGCTGTACTTCAGCGCGTTGTCGACCAGGTTGTCGAGCAGCTGCGCGAGCAGCAACGCGTCGCACCACAGCAGCGGCAGGCCCGGCTCCAGCCGCGCGCGCACCCGCCGCGCCGCATCGCGCCGGCGCACATGGGCGAGCACCGCGCCGACGATCTCCTCGGCCGACTCCCAGTCGCAGCGCAGCGCCACACCGGGCGCGTCGAGCCGGGCGAGCTGCAGCGTGTTGTCGGTGAGCCGCGCCAGACGGGTCGCCTCCTCGACGATGGTGTGCGCCAGCCGGTCGCGCTGTGCCGCGTCCAGCCGGGCGCCCTGCGACTCGAGCGAGGAGGCCGCGCCCATGATGGTCGCCAGCGGCGTGCGGTAGTCGTGCGAGATGGCGGCCAGCAGCGCGTTGCGCACCGCCTGCGACTGCGCCTCGTCGCGCGCACGGCGCTCGTCGCGCTGGCCGCGCACACGCTGCAGCGCCAGGCCCATCTGGTCGCACAGCGCCTGCAGGTGCTCGCGCAGCGCGGCATCGGGATGCACGCCGCGGCCGCGCAGCACCGCAGCGCCCAGGCACTGGCCGCGGCCACGCAGCGGCAGGTACCAGTCGGGCTGCCCGGCATGGTGCGCCGTGCCCGGGCCGAGCGGCTCGCCGCGGCGCAGGCAAAGCCAGAGGCCGGTCCACTCGTCGGCCGCCGGCGTACCGATGCGCAGCGCGTGCGCGTCGTCGTTGTCCGCCGGCAGTGCGTCGCGCAGCAGCAGCAGCGCCACCGCGTCGCCCGAAGCCTCGGCCAGCAGCGCCTGCAGCGCCCCGGCCTGGTCGAGAGGCTCTTCCGCATCGCGCAGCGTCTCGCCCCAGCGATGCAGCCGCTCGGCGCGCGCGGCATGCCCTCGGGCGCGGCGCGCCTCTCGGCGCAGCGCGAGCAGCAGTGCGGCAACCGTGGTGTCGAGCAGCAGCAGCGCAACGAGCAGCAGCACATGCCGCCCGTCGGCAACGCTGAAGGTGCCGTAGGGCGGCACCAGATGCCAGTCGATGGCCAGCACCAGCACGGCGCCGACCAGCCAGACCAGCAACGCCGGCCAGGCATCACGCCAGCCGACCGAGGCCTCGAAGCCGGGTTCGATCTTCACGGCGGCAACGGTAGCAGCAGCGGCATCAGCACCGCATAAGGGCCGCCAGAATCCGCGCTTCAGCCCGCCGCGTCAGCACGCGCCGGCGCTGCCGCGCCGATCTTGAACACGCCGCTGACACGCGCCACCGGCTGGCCATCGGCGCTCACCAGGCCCTGCATGAACAGCAGCGTGCGCGTCATGCGCAGCACCTGCGCCTCGCCCTGCACCCAGGCGCCCAGCGGCGCGGGCGCGAGGTAGTCGATCTGCAGGCTAACGGTGGGCAGGAAGCGGCCGTGAAGCGACTCGGTGCGCATGAAGGCGGTGACCGGCAGCAGCATGTCGCAGAAGGTCGCCATCATCCCGCCGTGGCAGATGCCCATGCTGTTGGTGTGACGGCGCTCTACGCGGAAGCCGAGCTGGAAATGGTCGCCCGCGCCACGCTGCAAGATCGGCCCGTTGGCGATCACGAACTCGCCGCCGATGCGCATGAGCTCGAAGCCTTCCGGCGGCGGAGACGCACTCATCGCTGCACTTCCTTCGCCACGTCGGCCTCGAAGCTGGCGGCACCCATGGCCGCCTCGTCGCGCCGCCAGGCTGGGTACGTCGCCTCGAAGGCGGCGACGATGCGCGCCAGCGGCATGTCGTCGAAGGCGCCGTGCTGGTTCACGTACTCCATGTGGCGCTGGCCGCTCTTGTCGAACGGGTGGTAGATGGAATCGCTGCGGCCGTCGAAGTCCAGCGGCAGCAGGCCGAAGCGCTCGCACAGTTCGATGTTGAAGGCCGGCGTCGCCTTGACCCAGCGGCCTTCGATCCAGAGATCGGTGTAGCCATGCCAGACGAACACATCCGTCTGCAGCGTGCGGCGCAGGCGCTCGGTGCTGAGGTGGTTGCGCACGTCGGCATAGCCCACCCGCGCCGGGATGCCGGCGGCACGCGCCGCGGCGGCCAGCAGTGCCGCCTTGGGCACGCACCAGCCGTGGCCCTGGGCGATCACGCTGCTGGCGCGCATGCCCTCGACCGACAGGTCGATGCGGTAGGGGTCGTAGCGGAAGCCGTCGCGCACGGCATAGGTCAGCGCGACGGCCCGTTCGCGATCGTCGCTGCCGACGGCATGGCGCTGCACGAACTCGACCACCGCCGGGTGGTCGCTGTCGATCAGCGCGGTGGGAGAGAGCGCGGCTGCGTCGGGAGCATGGGTGTCCATGGCGGACAGTGTGCCTCGTGCGCCGCTGTCGCGCTGTCGCGCAGGCGGCGCCTGCGGCCGGGCGCGTGGCTTGAGCCATGTCATGCGGCAGCGACCGCTGCTGCGCTGCAATGGCTGCGGCTCCAGGGCGATTCACGGAACAACGGGGAGATGATCGATGCCGACGCGCCGGAACTTGCTGCGCGCTGCGAGCCTCGCGGCGGTACCCGCGCTCGCAGGCTGCGATGGCAACGACGCCTACGCGCGGCTGGCGAACGAGACCTGGCGGCTGCCCGCCGCGCCGCCCGAGGCGATGCAACTGCGGCGCGAGCTGGTGCGCTGCGCGACGCTGGCGCCGTCGAGCCACAACACCCAGTGCTGGCGCTTCCGCCTCGGCGAGCGCGGCATCGACATCCTGCCGGACCTGGCGCGCCGCTGCCCGGCGGTCGACCCGGACGACCATCACCTGCACGTCTCGCTGGGCTGCGCCGCCGAGAACCTGGTGCAGGCCGCGCTGCACCACGGCTGGCACGCGCAGGCCACGGCGGCGGCAGGCGGCGGCGTCGCCATCACGCTGGAGGCCACCACTGCGCGCAGCACGCCGCTGTACGGCGCCGTCGCACAGCGCCAGAGCACCCGCGGCGAGTACGACGGCCGGCCGCTGTCGACGCCGGAGCTGGGCCTGCTCGAGCAGGCCGGAAGCGGCCAGGGCGTGCGCGTGCTGATGATCACCGGGCGCGCCGCGATGGAGCAGTTGCTCGCGCTGGTGGTGGCCGGCAACACGGCGCAGATGCGCGATGCGGCCTTCGTCGCCGAGCTGAAGGACTGGATCCGCTTCAGCCCCGGCGAGGCGGCGCGCAGCGGCGACGGCCTCTACACCGCCTGCACCGGCAACCCGACCGTGCCGCGCTGGCTGGGCTCGCCACTGTTCGACCTGTTCTTCACCGCCGACGGCGAGAACGACAAGTACAGCCGCCAGATCCGCAGTTCGGCCGGCCTGGCGGTGTTCGTCTCCGACGGCGACGACCCGGCGCACTGGATCGAGACCGGGCGCTGCGTCGAGCGCTTCGCGCTGCAGGCCACGGCGCTGGACATCCGCACCGCGTACCTCAACCAGCCGGTCGAGGTGGCCGCGCTGC
The DNA here is from genome assembly GCF_943372545.1 of Variovorax sp. YR752. Lineage (NCBI taxonomy): Bacteria > Pseudomonadati > Pseudomonadota > Betaproteobacteria > Burkholderiales > Comamonadaceae > Variovorax > Variovorax sp. YR752. The sequence goes on from NZ_CALRZC010000107.1 coordinate 23,539, forward strand.
GGCCGCAACTCGCCGCGCTGCTCGGCATTGGCACGCGGCGGCCGGACCTCGTCGTCCGCTTCGGCCGCGGGCCGCGGCTGCCGGTCTCGCTGCGCCGGCCGCTGGCCGCGGTGATCGACACCCTCTGAGTACCATGCCCGCCATGATGAATCTCATCCCCCTGCGCCGCGCCGTGCTCGGCACGGCCCTCCTGCTGCTGTGCGCCACGGCGGGGGCGCTGCAAAGCGGCACCAGCCCGACCGGCGTGGCCTACGTCTCCGGCGGCGTCGGCCACGACGAGCAGCAGGCGATGCTCGCCCGGCGCGCCGACCACAGCTTCTGGCTGACCACCGCCGTGCGCGGGACGGGCGCGCACCTGTCCGGCGTGCTGGTGCGCATCCGCGACGCGGGCAGCGGCCTGCTCGTGCTTGACCACCGCATGGACGGGCCCTGGCTGTTCGCCAAGCTGCCGGTCGGCCGCTACGAGATCGAGGCGACGCTGCAGGACCTGCGGCTCGGCCGCATCGAGGTGGAGCGCGGCACGACGACCATCCACCCCGGCGACCGCCACCAGCTGCTGCTCTACTTCGACACCGGCGAGGCGATCGGCGAGCGCGAGCCGGGCACTGCGCCGCCCAATCCCTACGGCAGCGAGAAGCCCGCGCCGAAGCAGTAGACGCCGCGCTCAGGCAGGGTGGCGCGCGCGCTCCTCTTCCTGCAGGCGCAGCAGCTTGCGCTGCACCTTGCCGGTGGTCGTCATCGGCAGCGCGGCGATGAACTCGATCTCCTTCGGGTATTCGTAAGGCGCGAGCCGGCCGCGCACGTGGCGCTGCAGTTCCTCGGCCAGCGCCTCTCCCGGTTCGAAGCCGGGCGCGAGCACCACGTAGGCCTTGACCAGCGCACCGCGCTCGCGGTCGGGCTTCGGCACCACCGCAGCGTTGGCGACCGCAGGATGCTTCACCAGGCAGTTCTCCACCTCGCTCGGCCCGATCCGATAGCCCGCTGCCTTGAACACGTCGTCGCTGCGGCCCTGGTACCAGAGGTAGCCGTCGGCATCCATCACCGCGGTGTCGCCGGTGCGGCACCAGGAGTTCGCCGGGTCGCCGGTGAACTTGGCGCGCGTCGCCTCCTCGTTCTTCCAGTAGCCGAGGAAGAACACCGGGTCGGGGTGGCCGTGCACGTCGCGGCGGTGCAGCGCCACGTCGCCGGGCGTGCCGCGCGGGCACTCGCGGCCGTCGTCGTCGATCACCGCGATGCGGTGGCCGGGGTAGGCGCGGCCCATGCTGCCCGCGCGCGCCGGCCAGGCCGGGTGCGCGCGCCCGGTCGCATCGACGAAGCGGCCGCCGTTGCCGACGATGTAGTTGATCTCGGTCTGGCCGAACATCTCGTTGACCGTCACGCCCAGTGCATCACGGCACCAGGCGAACACCGCATCGCCCACCGCCTCGCCGGCGCTCATGATCGCGCGCAGCTTCAGGTCGTGGTGTTCGCGCGGCCGCGGCACCGCCTTCATCATCGCCTTCAGCGCGGTGGGGAACAGGAAGGTGTGGGTCACGCCGTGCCGCGCCATCAGCTCGAGCGCACGCTCGGCGCCGAAGCGGCCCTGGTAGGCGACGATCTCGCGGCCGAAGTAGAGCGTGGGCAGCAGCGCATCCATCAAGCCCCCCGTCCACGCCCAGTCCGCCGGGGACCAGAACACTGCGGTG
>NZ_CALRZC010000108.1:0-25170 GCF_943372545.1 Variovorax sp. YR752
GTGGGTGGCGGTGGGCGCCTGCTTCTTCATGCTGAGCGACGCGCTGCTGGCGATCAACCGGTTCGTGTCGCCGCTGCCGCTGGCGTCGCTGTGGGTGCTGGCTACCTATTACGCAGCGCAGATGTTGATCGTGCGGCACATCCGTCGACCGGGGGCCTGACTTTCTCCCTCCCCTTCCGGGGGAGGGCGGGGGTGGGGGCAAGCGGCGCATCCATCGGGCGCTCTGCCCGCCCCCATCCCAGCCTTCCCCCAGAGGGGGAAGGAGCAAGACCCCGACCTACTCAGCGCAGCGCTGAATCTCCACCGTCGAGTGCCGGATCTCCTCGTGCATCGAGAAGCACGCCCGCACCTGATCTGCGGTGAGCGTGGCCGAATGCGTCACCACCGTGAGCGCGCAGGCATAGGCATCGCGGCCGACGCGCCAGACGTGCAGGTCGGCCACGCGGGTTTCGGAATCGGCCAGCATCGTCTCGACGCCTTCGCGGATTTCTTCGGTGACGGGGTGGTCCATTTCGCGGTCGAGCAGGACCTTGCCGGTTTCCTTCAGCAGGCCCTTGGCCCAGACGGCGACGAGCACGGCGCCGACGATGCCCATGGCCGGGTCGAGCCAGGACCAGCCGTAGAACCAGCCGCCCAGCAGCGCCGCGATGGCGAGCACCGAGGTGGCGGCGTCGGCCACCACGTGCAGGTAGGCGGAGCGCAGGTTGAGGTCGTGGCCATGCGCGTGATCGTGGTGGTCATGACCGTGGTGGTCATGACCGTGGTGGTCGTGCCCATGGCCATGGTGATCGTGCGAATGCCCCAGCAGCCGCGCGCAGACCAGGTTCACCAGCAGGCCCAGCACCGCGATCGAGATGGCTTCGGGGTAGTGGATGGCCACGGGCGACCACAGCCGCTCCAGCGAACCGACCACCATGAGCGCGGCGACGCCGAGCAGCAGCAGCGCGCTCGCGAAGCCGCCGAGCACTTCGATCTTCCACGTGCCGAAGGCAAAGCGCGGGTCGCGGGCGTAGCGCCGCGCGGCGGCGTAGGCAAAGGCGCTCAGGCCGATGGCCAGCGCGTGCGAGCTCATGTGCCAGCCGTCGGCCAAGAGCGCCATGGAGTTGAACCACCAGCCGGCGCCGATCTCGACCACCATCATGGCGGCCGTGATCCACATCACGAGGCGGGTGCTGCGTTCGGCGGCGGCGTTGCCGGCGCCGAAGTGGTGGTCGTGCTGCCAGGCGCTCAGGTCATGGGTGTGCATGGAATTCTCTTCAGGCTCCGAAAAGGTCTTGTCCGTCCGAGCGGCTCGACGGCGGCGTCACGCCCAGGTGGCGATACGCCGCGAGCGTGGCGATGCGCCCGCGCGGTGTGCGTTGCAGATAACCCTGCTGGATGAGGTAGGGCTCGATCACGTCTTCGATGGTGTCGCGCTCTTCGCCGATGCTGGCGGCCACGTTGTCCAAGCCGACCGGGCCGCCATCGAAGCGGTGGATCACGGCTTCGAGCAGCTTGCGGTCCATGAGGTCGAAGCCCTGCGGGTCGACGTCGAGCATGGCGAGTGCCTTGTGGGCGATGTCTTCGGTGATGCGGCCGTCGCCCTTCACCTCGGCGTAGTCGCGCACGCGGCGCAGCAGGCGGTTGGCGATGCGGGGCGTGCCGCGCGAACGGCGCGCGATCTCGAAGCCGCCGGCCGCGTCGGTTTCCACCTTGAGCAGGCGGGCGCTGCGGGTCACGATGAGCGCCAGCTCTTCGGGCGTGTAGAACTCCAGCCGCGCCACGATGCCGAAGCGGTCGCGCAGCGGGTTGGTCAGCATGCCGGCGCGGGTGGTGGCGCCCACCAGCGTGAAGGGCTGCAGGTCGAGCTTGATGCTGCGCGCCGCGGGGCCCTCGCCGATCATGATGTCGATCTGGTAGTCCTCCAGCGCGGGGTACAAAATTTCCTCGACGACCGGGCTCAGGCGGTGAATTTCATCGATGAAGAGCACGTCGTTCGGCTCGAGGTTGGTCAGCAATGCCGCCAGGTCCTTGGGCTTCTCGAGCACCGGGCCCGAGGTCTGGCGCAGGTTGACGCCGAGTTCGGCCGCAATGATGTGCGACAGCGTGGTCTTGCCCAGGCCCGGCGGGCCGAACAGCAGCACGTGGTCGAGCGCCTCTTTGCGCTTGCGCGCCGCGCCGATGAAGATCTCGAGCTGCTCGCGCACCTTGGCCTGGCCGACGTACTCGTCGAGCAGCTTGGGCCGCAGGGCCCGCTCGATCGCCTCCTCGTTGGGCGAGGCCGGGGCGGCGGACACCACGCGTTGCGGGGCGGGGGCGAAATCGTCGGTCTGGATGGTCATTTGGGGTGGGTGTTCACAGACGAGTTTAGTCCGCGCGCTGCGCCGGGCCGCCCCAAGCAAGCGAGCGCCCCCTCGGGGGGCAGCGAGGACACGAAGTGCCGAGCGTGGGGGCCATTTTTCACGCTGGCAGAATGCCTGTAGAACATAACAAGAGAGGGAAGTCAGAACGTGTCCATCTACGAACTGAAACCGCGTTTCCAGGCCTTGCTGCGACCGCTCGTGGTCCGGCTGCATGCGATGGGCGTGACGGCCAACCAGGTGACGCTGGCGGCCTGCGCGGTGTCGGTCGTGCTCGGGCTCTGGCTGTTCTTCGCCGCCCCCTCGCTGGCCGCCTTCGGCCTGATCCCCGCCTGGATGTTCCTGCGCATGGCCTTCAACGCCATCGACGGCATGCTGGCGCGCGAACACCACCAGCAGAGCAAGCTGGGCGCCTTCCTCAACGAACTCACCGACGTGGTCTCCGACGCCGCGCTCTACCTGCCCTTCGTGCTGGTGGTGCCGTTCGCGCCGTTCTGGGTCGGCACGGTCATCGTGCTGGCCGGGCTGAGCGAATTCGCCGGCGCACTGGGCCCGACCGTGGGCGCCTCGCGCCGCTACGACGGGCCGATGGGCAAGAGCGACCGGGCCTTCGTGTTCGGCGCGCTCGGGTTGTATGTCGCCCTTGGCGGGCCGCTGCCAGGCTGGACGGCGCTGCTGATGCCGTTGCTGGCTGCATTGGTGGCCTGGACGGTCGTCAACCGCATCCGCCGCGCACTGGCCGAAGCGCCCGCCGCCTGAAACACCCCCACACAAATAAATAGAAAAGAACCCGCTCATGACCCTTTCCGCACCCCGCGTCGCCGCCGAGCACCACTTCCGCACGCACGACGGCGAATCGCTGTTCTACCGCCACTGGCCGGCCACCAGCGGCGCACGGCGCGGTGCCGTGCTGCTGTTCCACCGCGGCCATGAGCACGGCGCGCGCATGGCGCACCTGGTCGATGAGCTGAACCTGCCCGACTTCGACTTCTTCGCCTGGGACGCGCGCGGCCACGGCCGCTCGCCGGGCCAGCGCGGCTACAGCCCCAGCTTCGGCACCTCGGTGCGCGACGTGCAGACCTTCGTGCAGCACATCGCCGCCGCGCACGGCGTGCCCGAGCACGACATCCACGTGGTGGCGCAGAGCGTGGGCGCGGTGCTGATCTCCACCTGGGCGCACGACTACGCCCCCAAGGTGCGCGGCCTCACGCTGGCCTCGCCGGCCTTCAAGGTCAAGCTCTACGTGCCGTTCGCACGGCCGGGGCTGGCGCTCATGCACAAGCTGCGCGGGCTGTTCTTCGTGAACAGCTACGTGAAGCCGAAGTTCCTCACGCACGACCCCGAGCGCATCGAGAGCTACAAGAACGACCCGCTGATCTCGCGCCCGATTGCCGTCAACATCCTGCTGGGCCTGTACGAGGCAGCCGACCGCGTGGTGGCCGACGCCAATGCCATCACGCTGCCGGTGCAGCTGCTCATCTCGGGCGCCGACTGGGTGGTGCACCACAAGCCGCAGCACCAGTTCTTCGACCGGCTGGGCAGCGCCGTGAAGACGAAGACGGTGTTGCCGGGCTTCTTCCACGACACGCTGGGCGAGAAAGACCGGGCGCCCGCGGTGGCGTCGATCCGCGAGTTCATCCTGCAGCGCTTCGACGAGCCGGCCGTGCCGGTCGACCTGCGCGAGGCGCACCTGAGCGGCCACACGGCCGACGAATCGCGTGCGCTGGCCGAACCGCTCTCGCCGCTGTCGCCGCGCGGCGCCTACTGGGCCATGACGCGCGGCGGGCTGCGCGTGGGCGGCGCGCTGTCCAGCGGCGTGGCGCTGGGCCACGCCACCGGCTTCGACTCGGGCAGCACGCTCGACTACGTCTACCGCAACCAGCCGCAGGGCAAGGGCGCACTGGGCCGCTCGGTCGACCGCACCTACCTCGACTCGATCGGCTGGCGCGGCATCCGCCAGCGCAAGGTCCACGTGGAAGAGCTGCTGCGCATCGCGATGGAACGGCTGGTCGAAATGCACCGCGAGGTGCGGCTCATGGACATCGCGGCCGGCCACGGCCGCTACGTGCTCGACGCGGTGCTGGCCAGCCCGGTGAAGGCCAGCTCGGTTTTGCTGCGCGACTACAGCGACATCAACGTGCGCGACGGCACGGCCCTGATCGCCGAGAAGGGCCTGGAAGACGTCGCCCAGTTCGTGCAGGCCGACGCCTTCGACCGCGTGAGCCTCGCCAGCGTCACGCCGCGGCCCACGCTGGCCGTGGTCTCGGGCCTGTACGAGCTGTTCCCCGACAACGAGATGGTGCGCCGCTCGCTCGCGGGCGTGGGCGACGCGGTGGAAGACCGCGGCTACCTGGTCTACACCGGCCAGCCGTGGCACCCGCAGCTCGAAATGATCGCCCGCGCGCTCACCAGCCACCGCCAGGGCGAAGCCTGGGTGATGCGCCGGCGCACGCAGGCCGAGATGGACCAGCTGGTCGAAGAGGCGGGCTTCCGCAAGATCGACCAGCGCGTCGACGAATGGGGGATCTTCACGGTGTCGCTGGCGGTGCGCGTCGCGCAATGACCGCCCGGCTGGCGCCCCGGCCGTGGAAACGCGCCGCCGCGTGGCTGGTGTTTTTGGGGCCGCTGTTCTACGCGACCTACGGCTTCGCCAACTGGTGGGCCACCACGCGCGCCAGCGTGCCCTCGATGGCCTTCGACTGGGAGCGGCAGCTGCCCTTCTGGGCCTGGACGATCTTTCCGTACTGGACCATCAACGTCTTCTACGCGCTGTCGCTGTTCCTGGCGCGCGACCGCCACACGCTCGACCGGCATGCGCTGCGGCTCGTGAGCGCCACGCTCATCGCCTGCACCTGCTTCATCTTCTGGCCGCTGCACTTCAGCTTCGGCCAGCCGCCGGTGGAGGGTGCGCCGGCCTTCCTGTTCAACGCGCTGCGCGGTTTCGACCAGCCGTACAACCAGGCGCCCTCGCTGCACATCGCGCTGGCCGTGATCCTGTGGGACTGGTACCGGCGCTTCATCCGGCCGTTGTGGGCGTGGCTCGTGCTGCATGTGTGGGCCTTCGCGATCTGCGCCTCGGTGCTCACGACCTGGCAGCACCACTTCATCGACATCCCGACCGGCGCGCTGCTCGGCATCTTCTGCGTCTGGCTGTGGCCGATGGCGCGCCGCGTGTCGATGCTGCGCGCATGGCGCCTGGCGCGCGATCCGCAGCGGCTGAAGCTCGCGGGCTTCTATGCCGTGGGCGCGGCGCTGTGCCTGGGCGCAGGGCTGGCAACGGGCGGCGTGGCGCTGTGGCTGGCGTGGCCTGCGGCGGCGCTCGCGCTGGTGGCGCTCAATTACCTCGGCTTCGGCGCGCGCGGCTTCCAGATGGACGGCCACGGCCGCATGGGTTGGGCGGCGCGCTGGCTGTTCGCGCCCTACCGCTTGGGCGCGACTTTCAATGTGTGGCTCTGGACGCGCAAGCTGCCCGCCTCGGTCGAGGTGGTGCCGGGCCTGCGCCTGGGCCGTCGCCCCACGCAGACCGAATGGCTCGCTGCCGGCCAGCCCCGGCTCGTGAGCCTGTGCGCCGAGCTGCAACTGCCGACCGGCGTGCCGCCCACCCATGCGCGCTGCGTGCCGCTGCTCGACCTCGTGGTGCCGCCGCCCGTGCGCCTGCGCCGCGCCGCGGCCGTCATCGAAGGCCAGCGCCGCGCCGCGGCCGTTGATGGCTCGGCCGTGTGGGTCTGCTGCGCGCTGGGCTTCTCGCGCAGCGCCGCCGCCGTGATCGCCTGGCTGGGCCGCGACCACGGCCTGGCGAGCGCCGAAGACACCGTGCGCCGCGCACGCCCGCAGATCGTGCTGCGCGCCGCCTGGCGTGCCGCACTCGACCCCCTTGGAGGACCTTCGCGCCATGACTGACAACGAACGCGCCACCTGCACCTCCCTGGCCGGCCTGTTGCGCGCAGCGGCCGCGCTCGCCCTCTGGGGCTTCGCGCTCACCTGCATCGCGGCGCTGGTGCTGGCGCTCACGCTGCGCGCGCTGTCGAACACCGCCATCCTGGCCTTTGCCGCGGTGATGGTGCTGGGCGTGCTCGAACGCTACTGCGCCTTCCGGCTGCGGCTGGACCAGGCGCTGTTCGAAGGCCTGGCCAACGGCCAGATCGCTACCTTGGGCGCGCTGGACAACGCGCTCTCCGTGCTCGGGCTGCGCGACCCGCCGCCGCACCCCAGCGCCCGCGCGCTCGCCGACCGCGTGCAGGGAACCCGCCAACTCATGCAGCGCCACGCCATCGTGATCGCCTGCCAGAACGCGCTGTTCCTCCTCGCTCTCATGACACAGGAACTCGCTTGAACAACAACGACAACGGCACCAACAAGAACGACAGCAGCAACGGCATCAGCAGCAGCAGCGACAGCGCCCGGCCCAGTGCCATCGTGCGCCGCGGGCTCGCGGTGGTGGCGGGCAAGCTCATCATCGGCGCGGCCGGCCTGCTGACCGGCGTGCGCGCCCTCTGGTCGGGCACCACGCCCAAGGCCGAGCAGACGCTGTACTTCGCCAACCACACGAGCCACGGCGACTTCGTGCTGCTGTGGGCCACGCTGCCCTCCGACCTGCGCGCGCTCACGCGGCCCGTGGCCGGGCAGGACTACTGGGAGGCCTCGAAGCTGCGCAACTTCATCGGCAAGGACGTGTTCAACGCGCTCATGATCCGCCGCGACGGCTCCGGCCAGGGCGGTAACCCGGTGGACCAGATGAAGGAGGCGCTGGAAGGCGGCGACTCGCTCATCATGTTCCCCGAGGGCACGCGCAACACGGGCGACGACATCCTGCTGCCGCTCAAGAGCGGCCTCTTCCACCTGGCGCGCGCCTGCCCCACCGTGCGGCTGGTGCCGGTGTGGATCGAGAACCTGAAGCGCGTGCTGCCCAAAGGCACGCTGGTGCCGATTCCGCTGGCCTGCACGGTGCGCTTCGGCGCGCCGATCCAGCTCGAAGAAGGCGAAGACAAGGTCGCCTTTCTTGCCCGCGCGCGCACCGCCATGCTCGACCTGCGCCCTGAGTACGACCGCATCGAACCCAACGGAGGGACCACCTCGTGATCGAACTCTCTCCCTTCGCCTGGACCACCTTCAAGCTCTTCGGCGGCGTCTTCGGCGTGCTGGTGCTGGCCTCTTCGATCGGCGCGCTGCTCAAATGGCGCGTGGCGCACGGCCAGCCGCACTCGGTGATCGACAACCTCAACTCGCGCGTCAACGCATGGTGGGTGATGGTGGCGGTGATCGGCCTGGCCTTTGCCTTCGGCAAGGGCGGCGTGATCGTGCTGTTCTACCTGATCTCGTTCTATGCGCTGCGCGAGTTCATCAGCCTGGCCTACACGCGGCGCGGCGACCACGGCGCGATCGCGCTGGCCTTCTTCGTCGCGCTGCCGGGCCAGTACTTCCTGATCTGGATCGACTGGTACGGGCTGTACTCGATCTACATCCCGGTCTACGCCTTCCTGCTGCTGCCGATTTTGGCGGCCGTGGGCGGCGACACGCAGCGCTTCCTGGAGCGCACCTCGAAGATCCAGTGGGGCCTGATGGTGTGCGTGTTCTGCATCAGCCACGTGCCGGCGCTGCTCACGCTGCAGATTCCGGGCTTCGAGGGCCGCAACCTGCTGCTGATCGCGTTCCTGGTCATCGTGGTGCAGGGCAGCGACGTGCTGCAGTACGTGTGGGGCAAGCTCTTCGGCAAGCGCAAGGTGGCGCCCGAGCTGTCGCCCTCGAAGACCTGGGAAGGCCTGATCGGCGGCGTGGCCAGCGCCACCGCGATGGGCGCCGCGCTCTACTGGGCCACGCCCTTCAACCCGTGGCAGGCCGCGCTCATGGCCTTCATGATCTGCCTGCTGGGCTTCTTCGGCGGGCTCGTGATGTCGGCCATCAAGCGCGACCGCGGCGTGAAAGACTGGGGCTCCATGATCGAAGGCCACGGCGGCATGCTCGACCGGCTCGATTCGGTGATCTTCGCAGCGCCGATCTACTTCCACGCGCTGCGCTATTGGTGGGTGCCGTGAGCCCGGCGGCGAAGAAGACCGCGGTCAAGACCGACCGCATCGTCGACGACACGCCGCTGGAATGCGCCGACGCTGCGGCCCTGCTGCGTTGGTACAAGAAACACCATGCGAGCCACGCCGGCATCTGGCTGCGCATCGCGAAGAAAGCCAGCGGCATCGCTTCCGTCGACCACCCCGACGCGCTGGAGATTGCGCTGTGCTTCGGCTGGATCGACGGCCAGCGCAAGAGCCAGGACACGCAGTTCTTTCTGCAGCGCTTCACGCCGCGCACCGCGCGCAGCATCTGGTCGAAGATCAACCGCGACAAGGTGCTGAAGCTCATCGACGACGGCCGCATGCAGCCCGACGGCCTGTCCGAGGTGGAACGTGCCCGCGCCGACGGCCGCTGGGACGCGGCCTACGACGCCGCCAGCGTGGCGACCGTGCCACCCGACCTGCAGGCCGCGCTCGACGCCAACCGCAAAGCCAAAGCCTTCTTCGCCACGCTCGATGCGCGCAACCGCTATGCGGTGCTGTTCCGCACGCAGGGCGCGAAGAAGCCCGAGACACGCGCCCGTCGCATCGCGCAGTTCGTCGAGATGCTCGCCCAAGGCGAGAAGATCCACCCCTGAGCCTGCGCGTTGCTGTGCGGGCCGTTCATTGCGGCTCGGCGCCGGCCGCGATGAGCGTGAGCCGCTCCGGATCCACGATGCGGATGCGCTTGTAGCTCATGTCGATCACGCCTTCGGCGACCAGCCGCCCCAGCTCCTTGTTGATGGTCTGGCGCGACAGCCCGAGCATCGCCGCGAGGTCGTTCTGCGACAGGCGCACGGGCAGGCTCGCCGCCGCCTTCACCTGCATGCCATAGAAACGGATCACGCTCGTCAGCGTGGCGGCCACCCGCGCACGCACGGAGTTCAGCATCTGGCCCTGCAGCAGCATCACGCTCAGCCGCTGGCGCTGCAGCGCCAGCTTGGCCACGTCGCGCCACAGCACCGGTTCGGCGTCGAGCAGCGCGATCACGGCATCGCTCGGCAGGTGGACGATCACCGAATCTTCGTGCGCGTGGTAGTCGTAGGGCAGCGGCACGTCGGCCAGCAGGCGCACCAGCGGCGCCACCTGGCCGGGGCCGAGCAGCGCGTTGACGTACTTGCGCCCCTGCGGGTTCATGTTGCTGATTTCCAGACAGCCTGACACCACCGCCAGCAGCTCGCGCTTGCGGCGGTCGCTCGCCAGGACCTGCGTGCGGCGGCGGTAGCGCACCAGGCGCGCCGACTTCATGAGTTCGGCGCGCAGCGCGTCGGGCCAGTGCGAGAACACCTCGTTCCAGCGCAGCGCGCGGTCGAGCAGCTCGGCGCACGACTCGGCGTCTGGCGCGTCTTTGGGGGTGGAAACAGTCGATCGGGCCAGCGGGTTCTCCCTGCCTTGATGTTCACGAATCTGTCAAAGCGTTGACAGATTCGGCGGGTCTTCATTTCTATCGTAAGCCCCGGACATCGACAAGCACACAAGCGGCACGCCGCACCCGGAGACAACACCCAATGAAGAAGACAGCCACCGCGGGCCTCGCGCTCGCGGCCTCCACCCTTGCGTTCGCGCAAAGCACCGTCACCGTCTACGGCACGGTCGACCTGTACGTGGCGCACGCCAGGTCGGGCGCCGCCTCGTCGACGCGGCTCGAGGACGGCGGCCAGACCGCCTCGCGCCTGGGCTTTCGCGGCACCGAAGACCTCGGCGGCGGCATGGGCGCGCACTTCACGCTGGAGAGCGGCTTTGCGCCCGACACCGGCAACGGCACGCTGCCCGGCCCCGCGATGTCGTTCAGCCGGCAGTCCTTCGTCGGCTTCTCGGCGCCGTGGGGGCAGATCGACGCGGGCCGCATGTACACGCCGATGTTCTATGCGCTGTTCAAGGCCGACCCCTATGGCCTGAACTCGGTGTTCTCGCCCATCAACCTGGTGGCCGCCACCGACGCGCAGACGGGCCTCACGCCCTTCGCGGCCCGCGCCAGCAACATGGTGCGCTACCGCACGCCGGCCAGCATGGAGTTCTTCGCCGACCTGGCCTACGCGCCCGGCGAATCGAGCGCACCGAGCCACCAGAGCGGCAACGTCTACGGCGGCAACATCGGCTGGGCGCGCAAGCCGTACTACATCGCCTACGCCTTCCAGCGCGCACGCTCGGGCTCGGCGGCGGCGCCCGTGGCCTCGCCCGCCACCACGACCTACCAGGCGCTGACCGGGTCGTACGAGCTGCCGTCGATCGGCCTGCAGCTGTACGCGAGCTACGTGCGCAACGCGTCGAGCCTGCCGAACGTGCCGACCGCGAAGCTCGTGAACCTGGGCGCCACCTACAACGTGACGCCGGCCTCGAACCTCATCTTCGGTGCCACGCAGCGCAAGGTGGCCGAGAGCGAACGCTCGCAGCTGGCGTGGACGCTGGGCTACGACTACTACCTGAGCAAGCGCACCGTGGTCTACGCGCGCTGGCTGCGCCTGCTGAACCGGCACGGCGCCTCGGCCTCGCTCGCGACCATTCCGGTGATCGCCAACAGCGGCAACGACGTGCGCGTGCTCGCCACCGGCATCCGCCACAACTTCTGACTTTCGACATGCCCATGGACTTCTTCTCTTCGCAAGCCGAATCCTTGTCAGCCCTGTTCGCGCCGCGCTCCATCGCGGTGGTCGGCGCCTCGTCCAACGCGCAGAAGATCGGCGGCATCCCCGTCGACTACCAGCGCCGCTTCGGCTTCGAGGGTGCGCTGTACCCAGTCAACCCGAACGCCGACCGCATCCAGGACCTGCCGGCCTTCCCGAGCCTGCGCGCCATCGGCCAGCCGGTGGACCTGGCCATCCTCGCGGTGCCGTCGGCGCTGGTCGACGGCGCGCTCGACGACGCCATCGCGGCGGGCGTGAAGGGCGTGGTGCTGTTCTCCTCGGGCTTCGCCGAGGTGGGCGCCGAGGGCGCGGCGGCGCAAGCACGGCTTGGCGACAAGGCGCGTGCCGCCGGCGTGCGGCTGGTCGGTCCCAACTGCCTGGGCTTCATGAACGTGGCGCGCCATGTGTACGCGACCTTCTCGCCGGCGCCCGGTGTGGGCCGCGTGATGCCGGGGCGCATCGGACTGGTGAGCCAGTCGGGCGCGTTCGGCGCCTATGCCTACGCGATGGCGCGGGCGCGCGGCGTCGGGCTGTCGCTGTGGGCCACCACCGGCAACGAGGCCGACGTGCAGGTCGCCGACTGCCTGGCCTGGCTCGCACAGGACCCCGACACCGACGTGATCATGGCCTACATGGAAGGCTGCCGCGACGGCCCCCGCTTGCGCGCGGCGCTGGCCCTGGCGCAGGCCAACGGCAAGCCGGTGGTGATGGTCAAGGTCGGGCGCACCGCGCTGGGCGCCGAGGCCGCGGCCTCGCACACCGCCGCGCTGGCGGGCGACGACGCGGTGTACGACGCCGTGTTCCGCCAGTATGGCGTGCTGCGCGCGCGCAACCTCACGGAGTTCTTCGACCTGGCCCACAGCGCGGCCGTGGCGGGCCGCCCGCGCGACCGCTCGATCGGCCTGTTCACACTCTCGGGCGGCGTCGGCGCGCTGATGGCCGACGAGGCCTCGGCGCAGGGCCTCGACGCCCAGCCGCTGAGCGAGCCCGCGCAGGACACGCTGCGCAGCTGGGTGCCCTTCGCGGCGCCGCGCAACCCGGTCGACATCACGGGGCAGGTAACCAACGACATGACGCTCATCGAGCGCACGGCGCGCGTGATGCTGGACGACCGCGGCTTCGCGTCGTGGATGGGCTTCCTTGCCGCGGCGGGTGCGTCGGATGCGTTCTGGCCCGTGCTGCGCTCGCTGGTGACTTCGCTGCGCGAGGCTTATCCCGACACGCTGCTGGCGGTGAGCACGCTGCTGTCGCCGGAGCGCCGCGCCGAGCTCGAGGCGATGCGCTGTCTGGTGTTCGCCGACCCGTCGGATGGCATCCGCACGATCGCTGCGCTGGCGGGGCTGAAGCCTGGGGCGGCGGTGGCCGCAACGCCTGCATCGATTGCCGCATCGTTGACGCTCTCGCCCGGCACCATGTCCGAGCCCGACGCGCTCGCGCTGCTCGCCGACGCGGGCGTGCCCGTCGTCGCGCACCGCGTGGTGCGCAGCGCCGACGAAGCCGCGGCTGCCGCCGAGGCGCTCGGCGATGCGGTGGTGGTGAAGATCGTCAGCGCCGACATTCCGCACAAGTCGGACGTCGGCGGCGTGGCGCTCGGCCTGCGCGGCGCGGCGCAGGCGAGCGCGGCCTTCGAACGCACGCGCGATCACGCACGCACGGCGCGGCCTGATGCGCGGCTCGATGGCGCGCTGGTAGCGCGCATGCTGACGGGCGGCGTCGAGTGCATCGCGGGCGTGCACCGCGACCCGGTGTTCGGGCCGGTGCTGATGTTCGGCCTGGGCGGCATCCATGTCGAGACGCTGCGCGACGTGTCGCTGCGCGCATTGCCGATCACGCGCGACGACGCATTGGCGATGGTGCGCGAGCTGCGCGCCTTCGCGATCCTGAACGGCGCACGCGGCCGGCCGCCGGCGGACCTCGATTCGATCGCCGATGCGCTGTGCGCGCTCGCCGACTTTGCACAGCGCGCGGGCGACTCGCTCGACAGCGCCGAGATCAACCCGCTGATCGCACGCCCGCAGGCCGAGGGCGGCTGCGTGGCGGTCGACGCGCTGGTCGTCGGCCGCGCGCCCTGACCAATAACAACCACCGGAGACATCGCATGACGACGACATCGAAGAACGGCCTTTCGCGCGCACTCGGCCTGGCCGCGGCGCTGGCCCTCGCGGCAGGCATGGCAGCGGCCGCCACGGAGGCGCCCTTCCCCTCCAAGCCCGTGCGCATCATCGTGCAGTACCAGGCGGGCGGCTCGACAGACATCCTCGCGCGGCTCGTGGCCGAGGGGCTGTCCAAGCGGCTGGGCCAGCCGGTGGTGGTCGAGAACCGCAGCGGCGCGGGCGGGATCATCGGCACCGACTACGTCGCCAAGAGCCCGCCCGACGGCTACACGCTGCTGCTCACGGTGCCGGGCCCCGTCACGGCAAACCTCGTGCTCTACAGCAAGCTGCCCTACGACCCGCGCACCGACCTGCGCATGGTGTCGGACATTGCCACCACGCGCACCGTGCTGGCGGTGCACCCCTCCGTTCAGGCCACCGACTTCAAGAGCCTCGTCGCCACCGTGAAGGCCACGCCCGGCAAGTATTCGATGGGCTCGTGGGGCCCGGGCACGCAGCCGCACCAGGTGCAGGTCTACATGGACAAGGCCTACGGCCTGCAGACGATGCATGTGCCCTACAAGGGCGAGAGCCCGATGGCGATCGACCTGATCGGCGGCGTGATCCAGATGACCGTGGGCTCCATCACCACGCTGCAGCCGTACATCAAGGCCGGCAAGCTGCGCCCGCTGGCCGTGGCCGGCACCCGGCGCGCCCGCGCGCTGCCCGACGTGCCGACCTTCGCCGAGCAGGGCTACCCCGACGAGGTCTACGCCATGACCGGCCCGACCTCGCTGATGGCGCCGGCCAAGACGCCCGACGCCGTCATCGAGCGCCTGGGCCGCGAGGTCAGCGCGGTGGTGCGCCAGCCCGAGGTGAGCCGGCGCATCGAGGAGCTCGGCGCCGAGCCCGTGGGCAACCTGCCGCCCGAAGCCACCGCGGCCTACAAGGCCTTCCTGCCCGTGACGCTGAAGCTCACGCAGGCCACGGGCGTGAAGCTCGATTGAACCGTCTCTGCACACCCTCTTTTCCGAACCCCAGCTCCGAGGTCTTTCTCATGAACGCTCCCGTCTCCGCTCCCGACATCGCCGTCGCCCGCAAGGCGCTCGCCCGCTCCATCGGCCTGGCCGCCTTCGTCTACGGCTATCCGCTCACCGAGACCTACCGCACCTGCGCCATGCAGACTGCGCCGCGCGCCGAACGCCGCAGCGGCGCCTCGGCCGGCTCCGACGTGCGCGCGCCGATGAACACGCTGCACCACGCGCCGCGCCCCTCCACCGACCAGGACCGCGACGTGGTCACGCCCGCCAACGACCTGCTCTACACCATGGCCTGGCTGCACCTGGCCGACGGGCCGATGCTGCTCACGGTGCCGGCGGCGTCGCGCCATCCGGGGCGCTACTTCGTGCTGCCGCTGTACGACGCCTACACCGAGAACTTCGAGAACCTGGGCCCGCGCAACTGCAACCCCGACGGCGAAACCGTGGTGCTCGTGGGCCCCGGCGGCGCCGTGCCTGAATCGCTCGCCGCCCACCGCGTGGTGCACTGCCCGACCAACCTGGTCTGGCTCATCGGCCGCATCCTCGTGGGCGACGAAAGCGACTGGCCAGCTGCACGCGCGCTGCAGTCGGAGATCCTGCTCGCGCCCGCACCCGGCACCGTGCTGCAGGGCCGCCCGGCTGCCATCGCGCAGTGGGCCGGCCCGCACGAAGACGCCATGGCCGCCGCCTTCGAGCACGGCGAGTCGGCCGCAGAAGTGGCGCCGCGCTTCTTCACCAACGTCTGTCATGCGCTGGCCGAGGCGCCGGGCCGCGTGGAAGACCGCGGCCTCGTCGCGTGGTTCGGCCAGGGCGGGCTGCTGGCGAACGCCGCGTTCTCGTGGGACGCGCTCGAAGCACCGCTGCGCGAAGGCCTCATCGAAGGCTTCGCCGAGGGCGTGCAGCTGGTCGGCGCGGTGGGCCGCAACCGCCGGCCCAAGCCCTGGTCGATGACGCCGGCCACCGGCCGCTACGGCAACGAGTTCCTCGGCCGCGCGCGCACCGCCTACCTGGGCCTGGGCGCGCTGGCCACCAGCGAGGCGGTGTACGCCGCCGCGCACCACGACGCCAAGCAGGAGCCGCTGGACGGCCAGCACCGCTATGCGATGCGCTTCGAGGTCGGCGACCTGCCGCCCGCGGACGCCTTCTGGTCGGTCACGCTGTACGACACCGACCGCTTCCTCTACCCCAACGAGATCCGCCGCCACGCCATCGGCGACCGCACGCCCGGCCTGAAGCGCGGCGCCGACGGCAGCCTCGAGCTGGTGGTGAGCCACGCGCGCCCCGCCGATGCCGCCAACTGGCTGCCCGCACCGGCCGGGCGCTTCTACCTGATCCTGCGCATGTACTACCCGCGCGAAGGCGTGCAGAGCTGGCGCATCCCGGCCTTGCAGGCGCAGCAGGACTGAGCACGATGCAGCCGCACACCGACACCCTGCACGCCGTGGCCGAAGAGGCCGTGGTCTACGCCTACCCGCTCTACGAGATGTGCCGCATGCGCGCGGCCACCTCGCCGCAGCGCACCGACGCCGCCGGCGAAGCGCCGCGGCCGCAGCGCTGGTGCAACGTGTTCACGCACGCGCGCCAGCTGCTGCGCGCGGGCAAGAGCCGCGTCGTCACGCCGAACAACGACACGCTCTACACCAACGCCTGGCTCGACCTGGGCGAGGGCCCGCTCGTGATCGACGTGCCCGACACCGCCGGCCGCTACTACGTGCTGGGCCTGCTCGACTTCTTCACCAACCCCTTCGCCCACCTCGGGCAGCGCCTCACGGGCACGGCGGCGCGCTCCTTCGTGGTCACGCCGCCGGGATGGCGCGGCAAGCTGCCCGCCGTGTTCGATGCGCCGGGCGCGCGCATCGAGGCGCCCACGCGCTGGCTGTGGATCATCGGGCGCCTGCTGGTCGACGGCCCGCAGGACGTGCCCGCCGTCAATGCGCTGCAAGACGGCTTTCTCGTGCGCACGCTGGTCGACTGGCAGGCCGGCCGCGCTTCGAAGCCGCGCGCCTTCGATCCGGCCTGCGACCCGAAGGCACCGCTCACCGCCGAGCACTTCGCCGCGCAGGTGAACGCGGCGCTGCGCGACAACGCACCGCCGGCTGGCGATGCGGCGCGGCTTGCGCGTTATGCCGCGCTCGGAATCGGCGCCGGCGCGGGCCCACTCGACGACGGCCAGCGCGCCGCGCTGCAGGCCGCGCTCGACACCGTGCTGCCGCGGCTGCGCGAGGCGCAGTCGGGCCGCACCACGGCCTCGGGCTGGGTGCAGATGCCGCTGGTGGAAGGTTCCTTCGGCGACGACCACCTGGCGCGCGCGCTGGTCGCGCTCAAGTACATCGGCATGCTCGAAAGCCGCGAGGCCACCTACCCCATGGCCTGGTACGACGCCGCAGGCGAAGCCCTCACCGGCCAGCGCCGCTACACGCTGCGCTTCGCGCCCGACGCGCTGCCGCCGGTCGACGCCTTCTGGTCGCTCACGATGTACGACACGCGCGACTACATGCTGGTCGACAACCCGATCGACCGCTACGCCATCGGCGACCGCACGCCGGGGCTGCGGCGCGATGCGGACGGCGGGCTCACGCTGCACATCCAGCACGCGCGTCCCGAGGGTGAGGCCGCGCTCGCCAACTGGCTGCCGGCGCCCGAAGGCAGCTTCTACCTCTGCCTGCGCGCCTACGTGCCGCGCGCCGAACTGCTCGACGGCCGCTATGTGCTGCCGCCTCTCACCGCTACCAAGGATTCCGCATGACCGCCACCGTTGAAAAACCCCAAGCAGCAGCAGAAGAAGAAAAAGAAAAGCCCTTCCTCATCGTCGGCACCGGCACCGAGACCGTGGCGCCGGGCCTGCACATCCTGCGCGGACAGGGCCAATCGTTCGTGGCCGAGACCGACGCGGGCCTGGTCGTGATCGATGCCGGCCCGGGCGGCTCGGTGACGCAGGGCATGATCGATGCACTGCGCCAGCTCAGCGATGCGCCGGTACATGCGCTGTGCTTCAGCCACGGCCACATCGGCTACAACGCCGGCGTGCCGATGTGGCTGGCCCATGCCGCCGCGCGCGGCGATGCGCCGCCGCGCATCATTGCGCACCGCCACGTGCCGCGCCGCCTGGCGCGCTACGGCGAAACGATGGCCCTGCAGCACCGCATGGCCGAGATCCAGTTCAACCGCCCGCCGGGCTTCTTCGACCACCGGCTCGTGACGCACCCGCCCACCGAGACCTTCGACGACGTGCTGCAGATCGGCGAGGGCGAGCGCCGCATCGAGCTGCGCTGGGCGCCGTCGGAAACCGACGACGCGATCGCGCTGTGGAGCCCGGCGCAGCGCGTGCTGTACGGCGGCGCGGCGCTGATCGACTCCATTCCCAACATCGGCACGCCCTTTCGCACGATGCGCGACACGGTGCGCTGGGCCGACACGCTGGAGGCGCTGGCGGCCTTGAAGCCGCGCAAGGCGGTGCGCGAATTCGGCGCCACGCTCGAAGGCGAAGACCAGGTGCAGCACGTGCTCGGGCACACGGCCCGCGCGCTGCGCTGGCTGCGCGCCGAGGTGGTGCGGCTCATGAACGAGGGGCTCAACGAGCGCGACATCCTGGCGCGCATCCGCTTCCCCGACGAGCTGTTCGCGGTCGACTGGATGAAGCCCACCTACGGCGACCCCGGCTACATCGTGCGCGACATCTACCGCTCGGAGAACGGCTGGTGGGACCGCAACCCGACCTCGCTGCATCCGGCCGCGCCCGAGGCCATCGGCCGCGCGGTCGCCGACGCCATCACCGACAAGCGCGGCGTGATCGACCAGGCGCGCAAGCTGGCGGCAAGCAAGCAGTGGCAGCTCGCGCTGCATGTGATCGACCTGCTCGCCACCGCCGAGGGCGACGCGCTCGAGATCGCCGAGGCGCGTTCGCTCAAGGCCGAATGGCTGCGCGAGCGGGCGCGCGAAGTGCCCAGTTACGTCTCGCGCAACCTGTATCGGGTGGGCGCAGACATGATCGAACAGGGCACGCAGGCGCGCTTCGGCATCCGCTGAAGCCTTTCCATCGGAGACACGGACCATGACAAGCACACAACAACACTTCCGCTTCGGGCTGCGCACGCTGGTCGCCTGTTCCCTGGCCGCACTGGCCACGGCCAGCCACGCACAACAGGCCGACAGCTACCCCGACAAGCCCGTGACGCTGGTGGTGCCCACCGCGCCGGCCGGCGGCACCGACACCATGGCGCGGCTGATCGGCGACGGCCTCGGCAAGATCCTGAAGCAGCCCTTCGTGGTCGACAACCGCCCAGGCGCCAACGGCATCCTCGGCAGCGAGGTGGTCGCGCGCTCCACGCCCGACGGCTACCGCCTGCTGTTCACCTACGCCGCGACGATGGTGGTGAACCCCAGCCTCTACAAGAAGCTGCCCTACGACCCGCTGAAAGACTTCGTGCCGATTGCGCAGGTCGGGCGCGGCGGCAACCTGCTGCTGGTGCGCAAGGACCTGCCGGTGAAGACCATTCAAGAGTTCGTCGCCTACGCCAAGGCACGGCCCGACAAGCTCAGCTACTGCTCGTGGGGCGCCGGCTCGGGCGGCCACCTGGCGATGGAAAGCCTCAAGAAGCAGGCCGGCCTCGTGATGACGCACGTACCCTACAAGGGCAGCGGCCCCTGCGTGCAGGACTTGGTGGGCGGCCAGGTGGATGCGGCGTTCGCCGACATCTCGTCGACCGTGGAGATCGTGCGTGCCGGCCGCATCCGGGCGCTGGCCAACAGCGGCCCGTCGCGCATCCCGATGCTGCCCGACGTGCCGACCATGACCGAGAGCGGCTACCCCTTCACCACCTACGCCTGGTACGGCCTGATGGCGCCGGCCAAGACCCCACCCGCGATCGTGAAGAAGCTCAACGAGGCCGTGAACCAGGTGCTGCGCGACCCCGCGGTGGTGCGCCGCATGTACGAGCTGAACTTCAACGACCTGCCGCAGAACACGCCCGACCAGTTCGCCACCACCATCCGGAACGACCTGCGGGACTGGGGCGCGCTGGTGAAGGACATCGGCCTGACGCTCGAGTAGGCGCCCAGGCCGGCCTGACCAAGGGTTAGCAACGTGGTCGGCCGGCGGCGCTTCCCACACACTGCGCGCTGACAGGCACGGTTTCTGCTCATCGGTGGGGCGATGGCAACTGCGCCAGCGCGCACCATGACCGAGCTCCTTCATTTCAGCCGACAACTCACCGCCGAAGCCCAGGCCCAAGCCTCGGGCGTGGGCAGCTGGAAACAGCACTACGAGCAGCTGTCGAACGGCCGCTTCGAGGGGCTGTCCGAAGACCTGCACCTGGATTTCGTGCAGGTGTTCCACGAACACGCCAACCAGACGGTGCTGCAACACGGCCTCGGCCGACCGGGCGCCCTGTGCCTGGCCGTGATCGACGTGACGGCCCCGGGCAGCTGGTACTGCGGCCATGACCTCGACGGGCGACGGCTCATTGCGCTGTCGCCGCAGCGCGAGTTCGAGCTGCTGGCCGGTGCCGGCATGGACCTGATGGCCGTGTGCGTCGACACCGAACCGCTGGCCGACCTGGCCGCCACGCTGTTCGGCCCCGACTTCGCGCTGCGCATGCCGGTGCCCGCGCCGGTGCAGCACCCCGGCTTCGACGAGACCGCCTTCACCCGCCTGCTGGGCGCCGCCCTGTCGCTGGCGCGCGACAACCTCGCGCAGCTGGAGCAGCCGGCCGCGCGCCACATGCTGTCGCTGTCGCTGGCCGACGCGGTGCTGCAGTGCATGGGCTCCGAGGCCTTCGAGGCCCGGCTGCCCGCCAGCTCGGCGGCGCGCCGCCACATCGTGGCAAAGGCGCGCGAGTACATGCAGGCGCACGCCGACGAGCCCATCAGCGTGCCCGACCTGTGCGCGGCCACGGGCGTGTCGCGCCGCTCGCTGCAGTACGCCTTCGAGGACGTGCTGCACCTGAGCCCCGTCACCTACCTGCGCGTGATGCGCCTGAACCGCGTGCGCTGCGAGATGCAGGCCTGCCGCGGCGACACCATCGGCGACATCGCCGCGCGCTGGGGCTTCTGGCACCTGTCGCGCTTTGCCATCGACTACGCGCGCCTGTTCGGCGAACTGCCATCGGCCACGCGCGCGCGATGGTTTGCCAAATCTTGATAACGCCTGCGCCGGCGGCGCTCTTAACTTCGCGGTTGTCCACCACAACATGCGAAGAAGGATGCAGCCATGCGCAGCAGTTTCCACCGAACGCCGGTCCGCGGGGCCGCGCGGCGTCTCCTGGGCACCGCCCTGGCCTCTGCCCTGGCGCTCGCCCTCGGCACCCTGAGCACTGAGCCGGCCCGGGCCCACGGCGGCGCGGCCCACATGGTGCCGCTGAAGAAAACGGTGGAAGACTTCGGCGGCACGCTGCGCTGGGACAGCTTTGCCAACGTGTTCACCGTGGCGCGCAACGGCACGCTGGTGCGCCTGAAGCCCGGCTCGAAGACGGCGCTGGTCAACGGCCAGCCGATGCAGCTCGACGTGCCCGTGACGATGCGCAAGGGCGCGGCCTACGTGCCGCACGATTTCGTGAACCAGGTGTTCCAGTCCAGCCTGGACACCACCTTCGTGGTCGAGCGCGTGCCCAACCCGCTGAACCCGCTCACCGAGGCCGAGATCAAGACCGCGCTCGACGTGCTGAAGGCCTCGGGGCGCTACAAGACCGGCCTGCGCTTCACCGAGATCAGCGTGAAGCGCCCGCCCAAGGACGAGGTCTGGAACTTCGCCCTCACCGGCCAGCCCGTGCGCGCGCCGCGCCAGGCGGCGTTCGTGGCGCTCGACGGCAAGAAGGTCATCGAGGGCACGGTCGATCTCGCGGCGCGCACGCTCACCGCGTGGAAGCCCATCGAGGGCGCGCACGGCATGGTGCTGCTGGACGACTTCGCCACCGTGCAGACCGCCATCGAGGCCAGCCCCGACTACGCCAAGGCGCTCGCCACGCGCGGCATCGCCGACGTGAAGAAGGTGGTCGCCACGCCGCTCACCGTGGGCTACTTCGACGGCAAGGATTCGCTGCGCCAGGAAGACCGCCTGCTGAAGGTGGTGAGCTACCTGGACGTGGGCGACGGCAACTACTGGGCGCACCCCATCGAGGGGCTGGTGGCGGTGGTCGACCTGGAACAGAAGAAGGTCATCAAGATCGAGGACGGCGGCCTCGTGCCCGTGCCGCTCAAGCCCACGCCCTACGACGGGCGCGACCGCGCCGCCACGCCCGCGCCCAAGCCGCTGGAGATCACCGAACCCGAGGGCAAGAACTACACGATCACCGGCCACACGATGCACTGGCGCAACTGGGACTTCCATGTGCGGCTCGACTCGCGCGTGGGCCTCGTGCTGTCCACCGTCACGTACAACGACAAGGGCACGAAGCGCAAGGTGATGTACGAGGGCTCGCTGGGCGGCATGATCGTGCCCTACGGCGACCCCGACACCGGCTGGTACTTCAAGGCCTACCTCGACTCCGGCGAGTACGGCATGGGCACGCTCACCTCGCCCATCGAACCGAACAAGGACGCGCCGCAGAACGCCGTGCTGCTGGACGCCACGCTGGCCGACTACACCGGCGCGCCCACCAAGGTGCCGCGCGCCATCGCCGTCTTCGAGCGCTATGCCGATCCCGAGTTCAAGCACCAGGAGATGGGCAAGCCCAACATCAGCACCGAGCGGCGCGAGCTGGTGGTGCGCTGGATCAGCACGGTGGGCAACTACGACTACCTGTTCGACTGGGTGTTCGCCGAGAACGGCACCATCGGCATCCACGCGGGCGCCACCGGCATCGAGGCCGTGAAGGGCGTGAAGGCGCGCACCATGCAGGACCCCACGGCCGCCGAAGACACGCGCTACGGCACGCTGCTGGACCACCACATCGTCGGCACCACGCACCAGCACATCTACAACTTCCGCCTCGACCTCGATGTGGACGGCGAGCAGAACACGCTCACCGAGGTCGACCCCGTGGTGCTGCCCAACACGCGCGGCGGCCCGCGCACCAGCACCATGCAGACGGTGCAGCGCACGGTGCGCACCGAGCAGCAGGCGGCGCAGAAGTTCGACCCCTCGACCATCCGCCTGCTGAGCAACCCGGCGAAGAACAACAAGGTCGGCAACCCGGTGTCGTACCAGCTCGTGCCGTACGCGGGCGGCACGCACCCGATTGCCAAGGGCGCCAACTTCGCGAAGGACGAGTGGATCAACCACCGCCTGAGCTTCATGGACCGCCAGCTCTGGGTCACGCGCTACGACCCCGAGGAGCTGTTCCCCGAAGGCAAGTACCCGAACCGCTCCAACAAGGACACGGGGCTGGGCCAGTTCACGGCCGACAACCAGGAGATCGTGAACACCGACAACGTGGTGTGGCTCACCACCGGCACCACGCACGTCGCGCGCGCCGAGGAGTGGCCGATCATGCCGACCGAGTGGGTGCATGCGCTGCTCAAACCGTGGAACTTCTTCGACGAGACGCCGACGCTGGGGCTGAACCGGCCGGCTGCGAAATGACAGCAGCGAACGACGCGGCCATCGGCCGCTACGAAGACCTGATGACGCTGCCGCCCGCGCTGCAGGCGCCGACCTACCGCCACATGGACCGGCTCTACGCGACGCGCACGATCCGGCGCGGCACACACGTGCATCCGCTGCCCGAGGGCACGCCGTTCGATGCGCAGCGCTTCGGCATCGACGGCTTCATGGCGCGCAACCACACGGCCGGGCTGCTGGTGCTCAAGGACGGCCATGTCGTGCTCGAGCGCTACGCCATGGGCAACGACGCGGCGACGAAGTGGCTGTCGTTCTCGGTCGCGAAATCGCTGACCTCCACGCTGGTCGGCGCGGCTGTGAAAGATGGCCACATCGCCAGCCTCGACGACCCGGTCGTGCGCTACCTGCCCGCGCTGCGCGGCTCGGCGTATGACGAAGTCACGGTGAAGCAGGTGCTGCAAATGAGCTCGGGCGTGGCCTGGAACGAGGACTACCTCGACGCCGACTCCGACCGGCGCCAGCTGATGCGCGTGCAGCTCACGCGCGAAAAGGGCGCGGTGCTGAAGTTCATGGCGCAACGCCCACGCGTGGCACCGGCGGGCACGCGCTTCAACTACAGCACCGGCGAAACCTGCCTCGTCGGCGAGATTTTGGCCAGCGCGATCCGCCGGCCGATCAGCGACTACCTCTCGCAAAAGATCTGGGCGCCCTTCGGCATGGAGGCCGACGCCTACTGGCAGCTCGATGCGGTCGACGGCCAGGAGTTCACCGGCAGCGGCGTGAACGCCACGCTGCGCGACTTCGGCCGCTTCGGCCTGTTCGTGCTCGGCGGCGGCGTGGCCGGCGGCCAGCAGGTGCTGCCCGACGGCTGGGTGGCCGATGCCACGCGCGTCGATGCAGCCAGCCACCTCGCGCCCGGCACGCTCGCGGGCTTCGAACCGATGGGGTACGGCTACCAGTGGTGGACCTTCCCGACCGGCGCGAAGGCACTGCCCGCGCTCGACGGCGGCCTGTTCGCCGCACTCGGCATCTTCGGCCAGCAGATCTACATCCATCCGAAGGAACGGCTCGTGGTTGCGATCCACAGCACGTGGCCGGCGCCGATCCATCCGCCGAGCCTGGTCGAAACCGATGCGCTGCTCGGCGCACTGACCGCCGCGCTGCGCACCTGAACAGAGCGTGGCACCCGCCACGCTCTACGCTTCAGGAGAAGATCACCTGCGCGTCGGTGTACTCCTTCAGCCCTTCTTCCGCGAACTCCACACCGAGCCCCGAGGCCTTCACGCCGCCGAAGGGCGCGTTGGGCTGGATGGCGCCGTGCTTGTTGATCCACACCGAGCCGCATTCCAGGCGCGACGCGATGCGCTTCGCGTGCTCGATGTCCTTCGACCACACGGAACCGCCGAGGCCGTTCTCGCTGTCGTTGGCGGCGCGGATGGCCTCTTCGACATCGGTGTAGCGAATGATGGGCAGCGCGGGCCCGAACTGTTCTTCGTCGACCAGCGCATCGCCGTTCTTCAGGCCCGCAACGATCGTCGCGGGAAAGAACAGGCCCTCGCCCGGCTCGCCGCCGGTGAGCAGCTGGCCCTTGGTCTTCGCGTCGGCCACGAGCCGCGCGACCTTGTCGAACTGCATGCGGTTCTGCACCGGGCCGAGCACGTTCTTCTCGTCCATGCCGTCGCCCATCGGCACCTGCTTCGCAAAGGCCGCGAGGTGCTCGCACACGTCGTCGTGAATGCTCGCGTGCACGTACAGCCGCTTCATGGCCGCGCAGGTCTGGCCGTTGTTGAGGAACGCGCCCCAGAACAGGCCTTCGGCGATGGCCTTGGGGTCGGCGTCGGGCAGCACGATGCCGGCGTCATTGCCGCCGAGCTCGAGCGTGAGCCGCTTCATGGTGCTGGCGGCCGACTGCATCACCTTCTTGCCGGTGGCGCACGAGCCCGTGAACACGATCTTGCGGATGACGGGGTCGCTCGCCATGTCGGCGCCGAGGTTCGAGGTGCGGTCGTCGCAGCTCACGCTGTTGACCACGCCTTCGGGCAGCACCTCGTTGAGCAGCTCCACGAAGCGCAGCGTGGCCAGCGGCGTGTACGGCGAGGGCTTGATGACGACCGTGTTGCCCGTGCGCAGCGCCGGCAGCACGTGCCACACGGCGATCAGCACGGGAAAATTCCACGGCGTGATCGAACCGACCACGCCCACCGGCTTGCGGAAGATCTCGACGTGGCCCTGCGCGTTGTCCTGCAGCACACGCGGCGGCAGCGACAGTGCCGCGGTGGCGCCGGCCCAGGCCGCGGCGCCGCCCAGCTCCCAGCGCGAACCCAGGCCGTTGAGCGGCTTGCCCTGCTCCAGCGTGAGCAGGCGCGCCAGCTCCTCGGCGTGCGCGCCGATCTTCTCGGTCACGGCGCGGCAGGCCGCGGCCAGTTCGTCGTCGGATTGGCGCGACCAGCTCGTGAAGGCTTTCTGCGCGGCGGCCACGGCGGCGGCGAGGTCGTCGCGCGAACCGTTCGGCGCGGTGCCGATCACCTGGCCG
>NZ_CALRZC010000109.1:0-25118 GCF_943372545.1 Variovorax sp. YR752
CGGCGACGCCCATGTGGGCGACGGTGGCCTGCAGGTCAGCGGAGGTCATGGCGGAGATTATCCCCGCATGCCCGTGCCGCCGCTCAGGCCAGCCAGGCCAGCACTGCCAGCCAGAACGAGGCAGTCAGCACGAAAGCGACCGTCGAGAACACGATGGCGGCGGTGGCCTCCGCTTCCAGCGCCGCGTAGCGCTGCGAGAAGATCAGCGCGTTGCTGCCCACCGGCAGCGCAGCCATCATCACCACCACCGCGAGCGGCAGGCCGGCGAGGCCGAAGCCGAGCCGGGCCACCGCCAGCACCATCGCCGGCAGCACCAGCAGCTTGAGCGCCGTGACGATCACCGCGCCGCGCGCCGCGCCCTGGATGCCGTAGTAGGCCAGCGACATGCCGATCAGCACCAGGCACAGCGGCACCACCGCCTGCGCCAGGGTGGCGAGGATCTCGTCGGCGATCGCCGGCAGCGGCACGCCGGCGAAGTTCCAGGCCAGCCCGGCCAGCACCGGCAGCACCACCGGGTGGATGATGGTGTTGCGCATCGTGCGGCCGAGCGTCGTCAGCAGGTGGGCGTTGGAGTGGCCCAGCGTGCGCCGCTCGCGCGCCAGGTCCAGCTCGACCAGCGCGGTCAGCACGGTCAGCAGCGTCAGTGCGTGCAGGCTGACCAGCGCGACGTGGATCGCCAGGCCCGCTTCGCCGAACAGCGCCGCCGCGAACGGGATGCCGACCTGCACCGAGTTGCCGAACGTGGCCGAGATCGCGCGCACGCTCGGCGCTGCGGTGGGCAACGCGCCGCCGCGGTTGGCGCGGCGCTCCCAGGCGTACACACCCACCAGCAGCGCCAGCACCGGCACGAAGAAGGCGACCACCGTGCCCCAGGGCATGGCGGCGAGGTCGATGCGTGCGGTGGTGCGGAACAGCAGCGCCGGCACGAAGATGTAGTAGGCCGCGTTGGCGAGCACACGCGCGGGATCGTTCTCTCCGAGCCAGCGCGCCTTGCCCACCACCCAGCCCAGCGCCACCACCACGAAGATGGCCAGCAGCTTCAGGAAGACGAGCGTCGACATGCGCGGCGAGTATGGGCCACGCGCCGCGTCGGATTGACGTTGGTCACGGTGTCAGAGCTCTGCGCGGCGCGGCATGTCGGCGCCGCGGCGGGAACAGGTGATCGCGGCGGCGCGGGCGGCGAAGCCCAGCGCGTCGGCCAGCGCTTCTTTCGACAGCGCCGCGAGCGCCGCGGCCGACAGCGCATCGCGCTCGGCCAGCCAGGTCAGCAGCGCGCCCTGGAAGGTATCGCCGGCGCCGACGGTGTCGATGACCTTCACCGGCACCGGCGGCACCTCGACCGAGGCGCCGGCGGTCCAGGCGCTGGCGCCCTCGCCACCGCGCGTCACCGCCACCAGCTTGACGCCCTGTGCCAGCGCGCGCGCGGCGAAGTCCGCCGGCGCGAGGCCCGGCCAGACCAGACGCAGGTCTTCGTCGCTGACCTTGAGCAGCTGCGTGCGCGGCAGCATCCAGTCGATCTGCGTTCGCCACACGTCCAGCACCGGCTCGACGTTCAGGCGGATGTTCGGGTCGTAGGCGATCAGTGCGCGACCCTGCTCGCGCTCGACCAGCGCACGCTGCGTCTGCGCGGTGCGCCCGACCACGGTGGCATAGGAGCCGAAGTTGATTGCCTTCACGCCCGCCGGGAGCATGGCCAGCGCGTCTTCCGTCAGCAGCCGGTCGGCACAACCTTCGCCGTAGAACGAGTAGGAAGGTACGCCCTGGGCATCGAGGCCGATCAGGCTCAGCGTGGTCGGTGCTTCCGAGCGCTGCACGGTCGCCGTGTTCACGCCCTCGGCCGCCAGCGTCTTCATCAGCCGCTCGCCGAGGAAGCCGTTCGACACCTGCGACAGGAAGGCCACCGGCTGCGCCAGCCGGGCCAGGCCGACCGCGACGTTGAAGGGCGAGCCGCCGACACGGGCGTCCATCGCCATGCCGGTGGGCGTGTCGGCGGTGGCGAACACGTCGAACAGGGCTTCTCCGCAGACCACGAACATCGTCTTCTCCTGGGGTTCGGTGCGCCGGGAGGGGCACACGAGGCGGCGCCAAGCATCACGCGGCCAGGCCGCCGCCGCATCCGGGTTTTCCATTAATCAATCAACTTGATTTATTAATTGGCGTCACCCAGAATTCAACCGTCACCACCCCAGACCAACGAGGAGACAAAACGTGACCCTGATCTTCAAGCAGACCACCCTGTTCGCCGCCCTGTTCGCCGCTGCCGGCATCGCCCACGCGCAGGCGCAGCCCGTCATCGGCCTGATCACCAAGACCGAGACCAACCCCTTCTTCGTGAAGATGAAGGAAGGCGCCACCGAGGCCGCCAAGGCCAAGGGCGCCAAGCTGCTGTCCGGTGCCGGCAAGGCCGACGGCGACAACGCCGGCCAGGTGACCGCGATGGAGAACATGATCGCCGCCGGTGCGAAGACCATCCTGATCACACCGAGCGACTCGAAGGCGATCATCCCGGCGATCAAGAAGGCACGCGAGAAGGGCGTGATGGTGATCGCGCTGGACAGCCCGACCGACCCGGCCGACGCCACCGATGCCCTGTTCGCCACCGACAACTACAAGGCCGGCGTGCTGATCGGCCAGTACGCCCGCGCGGCGCTGGCGGGCAAGCCGGCGAAGATCGTCACGCTGGACCTGTTCCCCGGCCACCCGGTCGGCGCGCAGCGCCACAACGGCTTCCTGCAGGGCATGGGCCTGCAGAGCTTCGACGCCAAGAACAACGAGCTGGCCAAGCCGGCCGAAGTGGCCTGCATGGCCGACAGCTTCGGTGACCGCGCCAAGGGCCA
The DNA here is from genome assembly GCF_943372545.1 of Variovorax sp. YR752. Classification (NCBI taxonomy): domain Bacteria; kingdom Pseudomonadati; phylum Pseudomonadota; class Betaproteobacteria; order Burkholderiales; family Comamonadaceae; genus Variovorax; species Variovorax sp. YR752. Next base: position 2,838 of record NZ_CALRZC010000109.1, read on the forward strand.
GACGGCGATGGAGAACTGCCTGCAGAAGGTGCCCGACGTCAACCTCGTGTACACGATCAACGAGCCCGCTGCGGCCGGTGCCTACAACGCGCTGAAGAAGGCCGGCAAGGAGAAGGGCGTGATCATCGTCTCGGTCGACGGTGGCTGCGAGGGCGTCAAGAACGTCGGCGACGGCGTGATTGCCGCGACCAGCCAGCAGTACCCGCTGAAGATGGCCTCGATGGGCGTCGAGGCCGGCATCGAGTACGCCAAGAGCGGCAAGAAGGTCTCGGGCTACACCGACACCGGCGTCACGCTGATCGCCGCCAAGCCGGTGGCCGGCGTCGACAGCAAGGACGTCAAGACCGGCACCGACCTGTGCTGGGGCAAGAAGTAAGCTGACGCGCCACCCGGCGCTGCCGAGCTGAACCCCGGGGCGCGCGCCGCCCCGGCGAGCCGTCGCATCGCCCCACCAGGAGCCCTCGCATGGATTCGCTGAAAAGCAAGCTGCCGCCCATTGGCCAGCTCGGCCCCTTCATCGCGCTGATCATCGCCTGCGCCATCTTCGGCGTCACGACCGAGCGCTTCTTCAGCGCCGAGAACTTCTCGCTGATCCTGCAGCAGGTGATGGTCGTCGGCGTGATCGCCATCGGCCAGACGCTGATCATCCTGACCGCCGGCATCGACCTGTCGTGCGGAATGATCATGGCGCTGGGCAGCATCGTGATGACCAAGTTCGCTGCCGACCTCGGCGTGCCGGCGCCGCTGGCGATCGTCGCCGGCATCCTGGTGACAACGCTGTTCGGCGTGGTCAACGGGCTGCTCGTCACCCGCGTCAAGCTGCCGCCGTTCATCGTCACGCTCGGCGTCTTCAACATCGCCTTCGCGATCACCCAGCTCTACTCGGGTGCGCAGACGGTGACCGAAGTGCCGGAGCTGATGACCTGGCTGGGCAGCACTTTCACGCTGGGCGGCGCCAACGTCGCCTACGGCACGGTGCTGATGATCCTGCTCTACCTCGGCGTCTGGTTCTGGCTGCGCGAAACGGCCTCGGGCCGCCACGTCTACGCGGTCGGCAACAACCCGGAGGCGACGCGCCTGGTCGGCATCCCGCCGGAGCGGGTGATCCTCGGCGTGTACGCGCTGTCGGGCGTGTTCTACGGCATCGCCTCGCTGCTGTCGGTGGCGCGCACCGGCGTCGGCGACCCCAACGCCGGCCAGACCGAGGCGCTGGATGCGATCACCGCGGTGGTGCTCGGCGGCACCAGCCTGTTCGGCGGGCGCGGCATCGTGCTTGGCAGCCTGATCGGCGCGGTCGTCGTTGGCGTGCTGCGCAACGGCCTGACGCTGATGGGCGTGTCGTCGGTCTACCAGGTGCTGATCACCGGCATCCTGGTGATCCTGGCGGTCACGGTCGACCAACTGTCTCGCAAGGGAGGGCGCTGAAATGACCTCGACTCGACTCGTGATGCGTGCCCGTGGCCTGGTCAAGCGCTACGGCCAGGTCACCGCGCTCGACGGTGCCGACTTCGAACTGCGAGCCGGCGAAATCCTGGCGGTGATCGGCGACAACGGCGCCGGCAAGTCCAGCCTGATCAAGTGCCTGTCGGGGGCGACGATTCCCGACGAGGGCGAGATCCAGCTCGACGGCAAGACGATCCACTTCAAGGGCCCGATCGACGCTCGCCGAGAAGGCATCGAGACGGTCTACCAGGACCTGGCGGTGGCGCCGGCGATGACCATCGCCGAGAACCTCTTCCTCGGCCGCGAGATCCGCCGCGAAGGCTTTGCCGGCAACGTGCTGCGCATGCTCGACAAGCAGAAGATGCTGGAGATCGCGATCGAGCGCATGAACGACCTGAAGGTGGGCATCCGCTCGATGACGCAGGCGGTCGAGACGCTGTCCGGCGGCCAGCGCCAGTGCGTTGCCGTGGCGCGTGCCGCGGCCTTCGCCGAGCATGTGGTCATCCTCGACGAGCCGACCGCGGCGCTCGGCGTCAAAGAGGGCAACATGGTGCTGGAGCTGATCCGCCGCGTGCGCGACAAGGGCCTGCCGGTCATCCTGATCTCGCACAACATGCCGCATGTGTTCGAGATCGCCGACCGCATCCACGTCGCCCGGCTCGGCCGGCGTGCCGCCGTGCTCAACCCGAAGACGATCAGCATGAGCGACACCGTGGCGGTGATGACCGGCGCGATGCCGCCCGAAAAGATCCCCGCCGAGTGCCTGGCGCACTGAAAGCAGGAAACGACCATGCTCAAGGGCATCAACCCGCTGCTGTCGCCACAGCTTCTGAAGATCCTCGCCGAGATGGGCCATGGCGACGAAATCGTGCTGGCCGACGCCAACTTCACCGCGGAGTCGCTGGGCCGGGGCAAGCCGGTGCTCCAGATGCCGGGCATCGGCATGGGCGAGCTGTGCGCCGCGGTGCTCTCGGTGTTCCCGCTCGACCAGTACGAGGAGCGGCCGTGCGCCTACATGCATGTCGGCGGCACAGCGCCCGACTACCGCTCGGCGCTGCAGCGCGAGGTGGTCGAGCGCGCTGTCGCGAGCGGCGATGCGCAGGCCGCACAATTCGAAGCCATGGAACGTTTCGCCTTCTACGACCGCGCGCGCAAGGCGTTCGCCATCGTGCAGACCGGTGAACTGCAGGCTTACGCCAACTTCCTGTTCAAGAAGGGCGTGATCGCCGAGCCGCTGAGGCCGTGATGAGCGGCTCCCACGCTGGTGGCGACGCGCGGCTGCGCCCGCGTGGCTCCAACCACGCCGGCATGCGCCAGTTCAACGAGCGTGTGGTGCTGCAGGCGATCCGCCTGCACGGCAGCCTGCCGAAGGCGGAGATCGCCCGGCTGACCCACCTGACCGCGCAGACGGTGCAGATCATCATCGCCCGGCTCGAGGCCGACGGCCTGGTGCGCAAGCTCGACCCGGTGCGCGGCAAGGTCGGCCAGCCCTCGGTGCCGATGGCGCTGAACCCCGATGGCGCGTTCTCGATCGGCATCAAGATCGGCCGGCGCAGCATGGACATGCTGCTGGTCGACTTCGCCGGCCAGGTACGCGAACGGCTGTCGCTGGGCTACGCCTTCCCCGACTCCGAGACGCTTTTCGGCGAAATCGACGTGCGCCTGGCGCAGTTGCGCAAGTCGCTGCCGGCTACGCTGCGCGAGCGGCTGCATGGCGTCGGCGTGGCGGCGCCGCTGTCGCTGGGCGGCTGGCAGGAACTGCTGGGCATCGCGCCCGAGCAGGCGGCGAAGTGGGCGGCGATCGACATCCGCGAGCGTGTCTCGACCATGACCGACCTGCCGGTGGAGTTCGTCAAGGACACCGCGGCCGCCTGTGTCGCCGAGCTCGTCGCGGGCCGCGGCCGCAGCATCCGCAGCTTCCTCTACGTCTTCGTCGACACCTTCATCGGCGGCGGGCTGGTCCTCGACAGCCACCTGCGTGGCGGCGTGCATGGCAATGCCGGTGCGGTCGGCTCGATGCCCCTCGGCCTGGGACGGGGCGATGCGCGCAGCCGGCCGCCGCAACTGCTCAGCGTGGCCTCGCTGTTCAACCTCGAGTCGCTCTATCTCGCCCGCGGCCTGGATGCCGCCGCGGCGGTCGACGCCCGTGCACTGCAGCCCCCCTGGCTGGCAGCCACCGAGGCCTGGCTGCGGGATGCCGCGCCGGCGATCGCGCTGACCATCAACACTGCCGCTGCGCTGCTCGACCTCGAAGGCGTGATCATCGACGGCTCGTTCGACGCTTCGTTGCGCGAGCGGTTGATCGCCAGCGTCGCGGCTGCGCTCGATGGCCACAGCTGGGAGGGCCTCGAACGGCCCGCGGTTCTGCCCGGCACGATCGGCTCGGACGCCCGCGCCATCGGCGGCGCGCTGCTGCCGCTGTACGCCAACTTCGCGCCCGACCGCGACCTGTTCCTCAAGCTCGAAGCCTGAGCGACTTCGGCGCTTCCGCCGTTCAGCGCCGGCCGAACATCATCTGCCGCGCCAGTGCCGACTTGAGCGGCCCGAGGCGCTGCAGCGCCGCCAGGCCGAGCCCGCGCGCCGCACCGGCACCGGGCAGCACCCAGGTGAAGCTGCGCGCCAGGAAGTCGGTGGTGGCGATCAGCGCCCAGCGGTCCGGGCCGCGCTGCCATTCGAGCTGGCGCAGCGCCGAATCGATGTCGCCGCCGCGTCGAAGCAGGTTGACCAGTTCGGCGGCGTCGCGCAGGCCGAGGTTCAAACCCTGGCCGGCCACCGGGTGCAGCGTCTGTGCGGCATTGCCGATGCGGACCACGCGGCCCTCGGTCATCGTGCGTTCGGCGTTCAGGCCGAGCGCAAAGCGCTTCAGCGGCGAGACCGACCGCAGCGGCAGAACGGCGTCGGGGAAGATGGTGTTCAGCACCGCCAGACGCTGCGCATCGTCGAGCCCGGCCACCGGGTCGTCGTCGCTGTTCACGCACCACACCAGAGATGCGCGCCCGTCGGGCAGCGGCAGCAGCGCGGCCGGCCCATGGCGCGTGAAGCGCTCGTACGCGACACCGGCCGGCGCGTGCCGCGGCAGTTCGACGGTGCCGACCCAGGCGCACTGGTGATAGTCGCGGCTGATCGCCTTGCGTGCCTGGTCGGCGAATACGCCGCCCTCGGCGACCACCACCAGGTCATGGCGCTCGGCAATGCCGGCATCGATCTCGACGCCCCCGGGAAGCTGCTTGAGCCCGGCCACGCCGGTGTCGAAGCGGGTGTGCAGGCGCTGCGGCTGTGCGGCCTGCAGGTCCATCCAGACCTTCTGCAAGGTGCTCACGATACGGCCGTAGCTCAAGACGACGCCGAGCATGGGGACGGCCTGCTCCTGCGCCGTGATGCGTACCGCCGGCTCGCCGAGCCAATCGGCCAGCAGGGCTGGCGCGGACGGCGGCTGTTGCGACACGTCGACCTCGAGAATTGGCTGGACGCCCTCGCTCGGCCACGCGCCGAGACGCTGCAGCCACTGCACGCTGCCGAGCGAAAGTGCCAGCGTCCGAGGGTCGTTCGTGACATCTTTCTCGATCGGGCGGCTGTCGAACAGGCTGATGTCGGCATCCGGCAGTCGCCGTGCCGCATCCAGCGCCAGGGCGAGACCGACCGGGCCGGCGCCGACGATCGCCAGGCGGGTGTGCGTTGAGGACGAAGGCGTGGGCATGGGACACATTCGTGTGCAGTTCCTCCGCAATCTTGCCGCATTTACCCCGTGGCCGCGGGATGGTGCTAGCGACTTGTTCGCTGGACCATCACTGCGCTAGTGAATGCAAGTGACTGTGCCGATGGCGGTGCAGTCGAGATCAGGAACATCAAGGGGGTCGTATGAAACTCAAACACGTCGCAGCGGCGTTCGCAGTGGCGTTGTCGGCGCCGAGCATGGCAGCCGTGTGCAGTGGTGGCTACGGTCTGGGCACGATGGGCCCGCCGGGGGCTTCGTGGTTCGGCGAGAGCTTCAGCCGCGCCGGGTCCTATCTGGACTGCTACAGCTTTTCTCTGACGTCGGCGGCCGACTCGTTCGGCGGCACGCTGGAACTGGATCTGTCGCCCTCGCTGTCGATCGACGTCACCGGCTTCTCGCTGTTCGCGGGTGGTGTCAGTGGCGGCCAGACCACCGGTGGTCTGATCAACGGCACCGGCGGCGCGTGGGGGCCCCTCAACACGTTCAGCTTCGGCGCACTCGCTGCGGGCACCTACACGCTGGCGGTGGCCTCGACGGTCGGTCGCACGGCCAATGGCTGGTGGAATGCGCCGGTCGGCTACGTCGGCGAGATCGTGACCACGCGTTCGGCGCCGATCGCCTCACCGGCTCCGGAGCCCGCGACCTACGCGATGATGCTGCTCGGTCTGGTCGGCGTGGCCGGCGTGGCGCGCCGCCGCAAGAAGAGCTGAAGCGCTCACCGTCACAACTGCCAGAGAGAACGCGGGCCTTCGGGCCCGCTTCTCATTTCGGACCCCCACGATGCGGGGCCGGCGCGGCGCGCAGCCCGTCACGGAAACACCGCGTGCCGGTCCGGGTTGTGCTCCTGGGCGCCGACCTTCGGGTAGCCTCCCGCGATTCACCGACTCGCACCGAACATGTCGTCGCACGTGCACTCTCTCAGCCTGCTTTCTGCCTTGTTCACGCCGACCCGCGGCGTGGCTGTTCTGGTCGCTGCGCTGATGCTGGCGGGCTGTGGAGGCAGCGAGCGCAGCAAGTCGGACACGCAGATTGCCGCCACGGTGAACCAGGGCGAGATCTCCGTGCATCAACTGCAGGTGGTGCTGCAGCGCCAACCGCAACTGGCCGCCGTCGACGGGGGCAATGCTTCGGCCCGCGTGCTGGAGGGCTTGATCGACCAGGAACTCGCCGCGCAGGCGGCTCGCTCGGCCTCGCTCGACAAGGATCCTCGCGTCGTGCAACGGCTCGAGGCCGCCAAGCGCGAGATCCTCGCGCAGGCTTGGCAGGAATCCGTCGCCGAGAAGGTGTCCGGCGTGTCCAGCGACGAGGTCGATCGATACTACGAACAGAAACCGCAGCTCTTCGCGCAGCGGCGGCTCTATACGGTCCAGGAGTCCGCCGCCGAGGGGGCGCCTGAGGCGATCGCCGCGCTGACCGCCAAGCTGGCCGAGACGTCCTCGGCCGACGAGGTCGCCGCCTTGCTGCAACGCTCGGGGCTGCGTCACCAGTCGCGCGCGATGGCGCAAGCTGCCGAGGACCTTCCCTTGTCGCTGCTGGAGCGGCTCGCGCCGCTGGAGGCGGGGCAATCGACGGTGTTCGCCCAGGGCGGAACGGCCCGCATCTACACCCTGCTGCATGCCCAGAAGGCGCCGATCGATCGTCGTGATGCCGACAGGGCGATCGCTGCCTACCTGGCCAACTCGCGACGCGGCGAAGCGGTTGCCGGCGCGATGAAGCAGATGCGCGCAGCCGCGAAGATCGAGTACCAGGGCAACTTCGCCAAGCCGGCCGCGAAGTCCGCCTCGGCGCCATGACCTCGACGACGGGGCTGAGCACGGCCGCGCCGCGCCGCGCCGCCTGGCTCGGCATCGAGCCGGCCGTGGCGATGATCCTCGCGGCCGGGCTGCTGCTGATCGCCGCGCCGCTGGCCTGGGACTGGGCGCAAGGCCCCTGGTCGCGCGAGACGCAGGGCCATGAGCCACTGGTGCTGGGCATCGCCGCCTGGCTGATCTGGCGCCGGCGAGATGCCATCGCGGCGCTCGACGCGCCGCCGGCACGCCTGGCCGGTGGCCTGCTGCTGGCGGCCGCGCTGCTCCTGCACCTCACTGGCCGTCTGTTCGGCGTGTTCCGCTTCGAGCTGGTGTCGATGCTGATGCTGCCGGCGGCGCTGCTGCTGTACTTCAAGGGCGTGCCGGCACTGCGCAAGGTGTGGTTCGCTTTCTTCTTCACGCTCTTTGCCGTGCCGCTGCCGTTCTCGCTGGTGCTGGCGGTGACCGGGCCGATGAAGGAGGCGGTGTCCTACATCGCGGCGCAGCTGCTCGGCGTGATCGGCTACCCGATCGGCCTGTCCGGCGTCGTGATCACGATCGGCCAATACCAGCTGCTCGTCAACGAAGCCTGCGCCGGCCTGCAGACCATGTTCACGCTCGAGGCGATGGGCCTGCTCTACGCCAGCCTGATGAACCACACCTCGAAGTTGCGCAACGTGCTGCTCGCCGTGCTGGTCGTGCCGATCGCCTTCTGCGCCAACGTGGTCCGGGTGATGGTGCTGGCACTGGTGACCTACCACCTCGGTGACGCGGCCGGCCAGGGCTTCCTGCACGGCTTTGCCGGCATGGTGCTGTTCCTGGTGGCGCTGGCGCTGGTGATGGCCGTCGATGCGCTGCTCGGCCGGCTGTTGCCGCGCACCGGAGCGCCCTCGTGAACGCCGGCCGCCGTTCCGCGACCGCCATCGCCCTGGCCATGGGCGCGACCGCCGCCGCAGGCCTGTGGGTCCGCCAGCCGCCCCGCCCGGGGACGACGCCGCCACGGGTCGCGCTCGACCATCTCCTGCCCGACCGCTTCGGCGACTGGTCGATCGATCGCGAGGCGGCCGTCTACGTGCGCGCCGCCGATGCGCGCGGCCGGCAGGTCGGCTTCCTCGACCAGGTGCTCGAGCGCAGCTTCCTCGATGCGCGTGGTGCCCGTGTCATGCTTTCCGTTGCCTACCTGGGCGCGCAATCGTCGGGCATGCAGCTGCACCGCCCCGAGGTCTGCTACCGCGCCGCAGGCTTCCGCGTTGGCGACCTGGCGCATGCGTCCGTCGATCTTGGCAGCGGTCCCTTGCCGATCACGCGGTTGCTGGCGCAGATGCCGGGCCGCCCCGAGCCCATCACCTACTGGATGGTGGTCGGCGGCGAGGCCGTCCTGAGTCAGGAACAAGGCTGGTCCGACCGCCTGCGCCGCGCCTGGCAACGCATCGGGCGCGATGGCGTGCTGGTGCGCATCTCGTCGATCGACGGCGACGTCGAGCGGGCCTTCCGCCTGCACGATCGCTTTGCCGCCGACATGGCTGCCACGCTCGCGCAAGCCGAGCGTGAGCTGCTGTTGGGATCGCGTTCCGCGGCACTATGATCCGCGCACCCCGGTGCGTTGCGCCGGATTTCGTCGACGGTTGACCTGGGAGGGCCACATGGCGCTGATGGATTTCGTCAAGAAACAGTTCATCGACATCATCGAGTGGATGGAGGCGGGCGACGGCACGCTCTCCTGGCGTTTCCCGATGGCCGACCGCGAGATCCAGAACGGGGCCTCGCTGACGGTGCGCGAATCGCAGATGGCGGTGTTCGTCAACGAAGGCAAGGTGGCCGACGTGTTCGGCCCCGGCATGTACAAGCTGACGACGCAGACGCTGCCGGTGCTGACCTACCTGAAGAACTGGGACAAGCTGTTCCAGAGCCCGTTCAAGAGCGACGTGTACTTCTTCAGCACGCGCCAGCAGGTCGACCAGCGCTGGGGCACCACCCAGCCGGTGACCATACGCGACAAGGACTTCGGCGCCGTGCGCCTGCGCGCCTTCGGCAACTATGCCTATCGCATCGCCGACCCGAAGACCTTCCACACCGAGATCTCCGGCACGCGCGACGCGTACACGGTCGCCGAGCTCGACGGCCAGCTGCGCGCGACCATGCTGCAGCACATCTCCGACGCGGTGGCCAGCAGCGGCATCGCCTTTCTCGACCTGGCCGCCAACCAGATCGAGTTCGCCAATCAACTGCAGCAGGCCACCGCGCCGGCCTTCGAGAAGCTCGGCCTCAAGCTCGAGGCAGTGACGGTGCAGAACGTCTCGCTGCCCGAGGAACTGCAGAAGATCCTCGACCAGAAGATCGGCATGGGCATGGTCGGCGGCGACATGGGCAAGTTCATGCAGTACCAGACCGCGCAGGCGATTCCGAAGTTCGCCGAGGGTGCCGCCGGTGCGGGTGGCGGCGGCGTGGTCGGCGATGCGATGGGCCTCGGTGCCGGCGTGGCACTGGGTCAGGTGATGGCACAGCAGCTCTCGCAGGGCCTGCAAGGTGCGGGCGCGGCGGGTGCCGCAGCCGCGGCGCCGGTGGTCGGCGTCAAGCCCGACGAGGTGATGGCCACGCTGGAGAAGCTGGCCGACCTGAAGGCCAAAGGGATCGTGACGCAGGACGAGTTCGACGCCAAGAAGGCCGAGCTGCTGAAGAAGCTCGTCTAGAGCTCGCGTGGCCACCGAGCAAAGCCCGCAGCGCGGCTACCGCGCAGCGTGCCCGAACTGCGGCGCGCCGGTCGAGTTCCGCTCGGCCGCATCGGCGTTCGCCGTCTGCAGCTTCTGCCGCAGCAGCATCGTGCGCGACGGCGAAGCGCTGCGCCGCATCGGCCAGAGTGCCGAGTTGTTCGACGACCATTCGCCGCTGCAGCTCGGTGCGGCCGGCCGCCACCAGGGCGCGGCGTTCGTGCTGGTTGGCCGGCTGCAGTACCGCTACGCCGAAGGCACCTGGAACGAGTGGCATGCGTTGTTCGACAACGGCCGTTCCGGCTGGCTCAGCGAGGACAACGGCCGCTACGTCTTCTCGTTCGACGCAGCGCTGAACGGCGAGGCGCCGGCCGCGGAAACACTGCGTGCCGGGCAGACGCTGCGGGTCGCGGGCATGGCCTGGTCGGTCGCGTCGGTGTCGGCTGCCAAGCTGATCGCCGCACAGGGCGAACTGCCCTTCAAGCCCAACCTGGAACGCGGCTTCGTCGTCGCCGACCTGCGCAACCCGCGCGGCGAGGTGGCGACGCTGGACTACGGCGACCCGCTCGCACCGAAGTGGTCGGTCGGTCAATCGGTGGCGATCAGTGAGCTGGCGATGACCGGCCTGGCCGAGTCCAGCGAGAAGACGCTGAAGGCGCGTGGCGTCGAATGCCCGAGCTGCGGCACGGCGCTGGAGGTCAAGCTCTCGACCACGCAGTCCATCGTCTGCCACAACTGCCATGCGGTGGTCGACGTCTCGCAGGGCGTGGGCGGCGACCTGCAGCACTATGCGCAGGCCAACGGCAGCGAGCCGCTGATCCAGCTGGGCAGCACCGGCACGCTGGCCCTGGCGCTCAAGCCGGGCGACAAGAAGGCGCTGCCCTGGCAGGTGGTCGGCTACGCCGAGCGCTGCGAGGTCGACACCGGCGACGACGAGCAGACCTTCTGGCGCGAGTACCTGCTGTACCACCGCACCGAGGGCTTCGCCTTCCTCGTCGACGCGCAGGACGGCTGGAGCTGGACGGCACCGATCACCGGCGTGCCCGAGCGCGCCGGCGACGGCGTCAAGTACCAGGGCGTGGTCTATCGCAAGCTGTACGACTACACCGGCATGGCCACCTACGTGCTGGGCGAGTTCTACTGGAAGCTCGAGCGCGACGCGCGCACCTACAACACCGACTACATCGGCACCGGTGCGTTCAGCGCGCGGCGCATCAACCGCGAACGCACCGGCAGCGAAGACGCTCAGGAGATCGTCTGGTCGGCCGGCGAGACGCTTGCCGCCGACGCGGTCCTGAAGGCCTTCAAGCTCGCGCCCGACAAGAAGGCCTCGTTTCAGCGTGATGCCCTGCCCACCTCGGGCAACGCGGCTTCGCTGCTGGGCAAGGCCTTCTTCTGGGTGTTCGTGATCGTGGTGCTGCTGATGCTGTTCCGCTGCGACGATGATCGCCGCGACTGCAGCCAGGTGCGCGCCACCTTCGGCGAGGCCTCGGCCGAGTACCAGAATTGCCTGCGCAGCGCGGGCAGCAGCGGCGGGCGGGTCGGCGGCGGTTCGTGGGGCGGCTGGTCCAGCGGCGGCGGCCACAAGTAGACGGTTCGGCATACAGGCAGCAACGAGGAGAAGCGACATGATGGGTATCGAGTGGCTCAAGCCCGGGGTCTTCTTCGGCTCCATGCTCTACGCCTTCATCGGCGTGGGCGTGTTCTGGCTCTGCTTCGTGATCGTCGACAAGCTCACGCCCTACAACCTGTGGGAAGAGATCGTCGAGAAGAAGAACGTCGCGCTGGCCATCGTCGTCGGCGCCACGGCGATCTCGATCGGGCAGATCGTCGCCGCCGCCATCCATGGCTGATGCCGAGGGCGCGGCGCCGGCGGAGGCTATCCGCCCGGCCGAAGTCGCGCTGCTCGCCTCGGTCTTCGTCGTCGCGGCCTGCGGGCTGCTCTACGAGCTGGCAGCCGGTGCGCTGGCCAGCTACCTGCTGGGCGACTCGGTCCTGCAGTTCTCCACCATCATCGGCACCTACCTGTTCGCGATGGGGGTGGGCTCCTGGCTGTCGCGCTTCGTCGAGCGGCAGCTGGTGGCGAACTTCCTGCGCATCGAACTGCTCGTCGGCCTGATCGGCGGGCTGATGCCGGCGGCGCTGTTCGCGCTGCACAGCGTCGCCGCCGGCTCGTTCCGCTTCGCGCTGTACACGCTGGTGCTGGTGGTGGGCACGCTGGTCGGGCTGGAGATCCCGCTGGTGATGCGCATCCTCAAGCAGCACTTCCGCGCCCGCTACGCGCTGAAGGACCTGGTCTCGCAGGTGCTGACCTTCGACTACCTCGGCGCGCTGGCGGTGGCGATCGCCTTCCCGCTGGTGCTCGTGCCGCAGCTCGGGCTGATCCGCACCGGCCTGTTCTTCGGCCTGCTCAACGCCGCGGTGGCGCTGTGGGCGCTGTGGCTGTTCCGCGCCGAGCTGCGCGGCCTCGCAGCCCACGCGCTGGCCTGCGTGCTGACGGTGGCGACGCTGGCCGCCGCCTTCGCCGGCGCCGAAGGCATCACCCGCTGGGCCGAGGACCGCTTCTATGGCGACGCGATCGTCTATGCCGAGAGCAGCGCCTACCAGCGTGTGGTGGTGACCTCGGGCCACGGCGGCGTGCGCCTGTTCCTCAACGGCAACCTGCAGTTCCACTCGCGCGACGAGCACCGCTACCACGAGGCCCTGGTGCACCCGGCGATGGCCGCGCACGGTGCGCCGAGGAAGGTGCTGGTGCTCGGTGGCGGCGACGGCATGGCGGTGCGCGAGGTGCTGAAGTACCCCGGCGTCGAACAGGTCACGCTGGTCGAGCTCGACCCGCACATGACGCAGTTGTTCTCCACCGCGCCGATGCTGCGCGCGCTCAATCGCGATGCGCTGCAGTCGCCCAAGCTGCGCATCGTCAACGAAGACGCCTTCGGCTGGCTGGAGAAGAACCCGGAGCACTTCGACGTGATCGTGGTCGACTTCCCCGACCCGACCAACTTCGCGATCGGCAAGCTCTACACCACCACCTTCTACCAGCGCCTGGATGAGCACCTCGCCGCCGGCGGCTACGCGGTGGTGCAGACCACCTCGCCGCTGATCGCGCGGCGCAGCTACTGGACGGTGGCGACGACGATCGAGAGCGTGGGCCTGACCGCCACGCCGTACCACGCGCATGTGCCGAGCTTCGGCGAGTGGGGCTTCATCCTGGCCAGCCGGCGGCCCTGGCGATGGCCCACCGAACTGCCGGGCGGCCTGCGCTTCCTCGACCTGGCCGGGTTGCCGGCGCTGTTCCACTTCCCGCCCGACATGTCGCGTGTGCCGGCCGAGCCGAACCTGCTCTCCAACCAGCGCCTCGTGCACCTGTTCGAGGAAGAGTGGGGCAAGGTGCAACAGTGAGCGCAGGCCTGACGCGGCGCGGCTGGCTGGCCGGAGCGTCCGCGATGGCGAGCGCATCGCTGCTCGGGTGTTCGCGCGACGCGCAGGGCACCTACACCGTACGCTGGGTGGGCGCCGGGCACGTGCGCGGCCACCGGCTGCGCGAGGTGAAGAGCGGTTCGATCGGCGCGCCTGCGCTGACGAAGCGTGTGGGCGTGCTGATCGTCGGCGCCGGCATCGCCGGCCTGGCGGCGGCACGCGGGCTGACGCGCCTCGGCATCGACGACGTCCATGTGCTCGAACTCGAGGACGCCGCCGGCGGCAACAGCCGCGGCCACGTGATGGCCGGCATGGGCTGCCCGCTCGGGGCGCACTACCTGCCGGTACCGGGCGAGCACGCGGTCGAAGTCGCCGAGTGGCTGGACGAGCTCGGATTGCGCCGCATCGTGGCCGGGCGTGTGGTCTACGACGAAAGGCACCTCTGCCACAGCCCGCAGGAGCGGCTCTTCATAGCCGGGCACTGGAACGACGGCCTGCTGCCGCCCGTCGATGCCTTGCCGAGTGCCGAGCGCGAACGCACGCTGACGCAGTACCGGCGTTTCGCGGCGGCGGTCGAGCGCATCGGCGCGGGCGGCGCCTTCCGCATGCCCACCGCGCGCGCGGACTGGACCCCCGAACTCGCCGCCCTCGACGCACAGACATTCACCGCCTGGCTGGCGAACGAGGGCCTCGATGCCCCGGCGCTGCGCTGGTACCTCGACTACTGCTGCCGCGACGACTACGGCGCCACCAGCGCGCAGGTCTCGGCCTGGGCCGGGCTGCACTACTTCGCCAGCCGGCACGGCTTCCACGCACCGGGCGAGGGCGAGGACGAACGCGAGGGCGTGCTGACCTGGCCCGAAGGCAACGGCTGGCTGGCCTCGCGGCTTGCCGCGCCACTGCGCGACCGGCTGCACACCGGTTGCGTGGCGCTGCGCCTGCACGAAGGGCGCGACGTGGTCGAGCTCGATCTGTGGAACCAGCGTGCGCAGCGCATCGAACGCTGGATCGCGCCGCAGGTGGTACTGGCGCTGCCGCTGTTCGCTGCGCTGTGCCTGTTCGAGTCACCACCGCCGGCGCTGGCCGCTGCGGTGGGTGCGATGCGCCATGCGCCCTGGCTGGTCGCCAACCTGCACTGCGAACGCCCGCCGATCGACCGCGGCGGCGCGCCGCCGGCCTGGGACAACGTGATCTACGGCGGCAGCAGCGCCGCGCTGGGCTATGTCGACGCGATGCACCAGAGCCTGCGCCCGCACCCGGGGCCGACGGTGTTCACCGCCTACTGGGCGCTGGGCGGAAGCGACGCCTCGCAGGCCGTGGCGGCGCGCCGCAGCCTGCTCGACGACAGCGCCGAGGCCTGGGCTGCGCGTGTTCTCGCCGACCTGGCGATCGCCCACCCCGATCTGCCGCGCCACGTTCGCCAGGTCGACTTGATGCGCTATGGGCACGCGATGAGCATCCCGCTGCCGGGGCTGCGCGGTCATGCGGCGCTGCAGGCGCTGGCCGAGCCGGGCGGCCGTGTGCGCTTCGCGCATGCCGACCTGTCCGGCTACTCGGTGTTCGAGGAGGCCTTCTTTCATGGCGCGCGGGCCGCGGCGCAGACCCGCGCGGCCTTCACCAGGCTGCCTGCATGACACCGTGTTCGGCCGCCAGCCAGTCGCGCACCGGCGCGGGCAGCGGATGCGGCAGCGGCGCGAGGCCCATCGCCGCGTACGAGGTCGCGTTCGGCACCAGGCCATCACGCGCCACCGCGGCGCCTTTCATGTAGCCGGCCGCACAGACCCGCTCGCCGCGCACGAACTCGAAGCGCATGTAGTTCCAGTGGTCGTCGCTGGCGTCGAGGCGGAAGCGCAGCGTGTAGGCCTCGAACGGCTTCAACCCGCGGCGGTAGGTGATGAACGAGCCGCCGGCCATCGGCCGCCAGCCGCGGCGCAGCATCGCCTGCGCGAAGCCGGAGCGCACGAAGTACTCGACCAGCATCAGGTCGATGACGGTCAGGTAGCGGCCGTTGTTCATGTGGCCGTTGACGTCGAGGTCGTTGGGCAGCACGCGCAGCGTGCGCTCCAGCGTGTCGCCCGGCGCCAGCCTCGGCGCACGCCAGGCGCGCAGCAGGGTCCACAGCAGTCGCAGGTAGAGGTTCATGGTGGCGTAGAATTGGTTCAATGTTGAACAGTATAGTTCAAGACTGAACGATTATCCCTGAATCGCATGGCCACCTCGCGCGCCGCCAAGACACCCTCCTCGCCGCACGGCACGCAGGCCTGGCTCGCTGTCGTGCGCGCCTACAACCTGTGCGATGCGGTGATGACGGCGCGCATGGCCGAGCTCGGCGTGCGCATCGCCGAGCACGAGGTGCTGGCCAACCTGGCGACCGCACCCGGCATCACGCAGCAGCAGCTGGCGGCGCGCTGCTTCGTCGCCAAGAGCGGCATCAGCATGCTGCTGGCGCAGATGGAGTCGCGCGGCTGGGTGCGCCGTGAGGCCGATGCCGCCGATGCGCGGATCAAGCGCCTGCATCTCACCGCCGACGGACAGGCGCTGGCGCAGCAGACCTTGGCCGCGCAGGCCGACGTGGTGCGTGCGATGGTGGCGGGCAGCAGCGATGCCGAGCTGGACCAGGTCAGGGACTCGATGCAGCGTGTCTCGCAGCGGCTGGAAGCGCTGCGCGCGGCCGATGCGCTCAGCCGCGCATCAGCGCCTCGATCTCGCGCGGGGCGACCGGCACGTCGCGGCTGATCAGCTCGCAGCCGTTGTCGGTGATCACCGCATCGTCCTCGATGCGGATGCCGATGTGCCAGAAGCGCTCCGGCACACCCTCGGCCGGGCGCACGTAGAGGCCGGGTTCGATCGTCACCACCATGCCCGGCTGCAGCACCCGCGATGGCCGCTTGACCACCCGGCCGCCCATGCCGTCGGGCTGTTCGACCGGCGCCTCGTCCAGCGACAGGTACTCGCCCACGTCGTGCACGTCGCGGCCCAGCCAGTGGCCGGTGCCGTGCATGTAGAAGGCGCGGTAGGCGCCGCTGTCGATCACGGATTCGACGTCACCGACCTTGTCGCGGTTCAGCAGCCCGCTGTCGAGCATGCCCTGCGCCAGCACGCGCACCGCGGCCCAGTGAGCGTCCTGCTTGCGCGCGCCGGGGCGGGTCGCGGCGATCGCGGCTTCCTGCGCCGCCAGCACGACATCGTAGAGCTCGCGCTGCGCCGCACTGAAGCTTCCGTCGGCCGGGAAGGTGCGGGTGATGTCGCTGGCGTAGCCGTCGAGTTCGCAGCCGGCGTCGATCAGGCACAGCTCGCCGGGGCGCAGCTCGGCATCGCCGGCGGCGTAGTGCAGCACGCAGGCATTGGCGCCGGCGGCGACGATCGAGCCATAGGCCGGCGACTGCGCGCCGTGACGTCGGAACTCGTGCAGCAACTCCGCTTCGATCATGTACTCGGGCAGGCCACGGCCTTGCGTCGAGCGGAAGTGCGCGGCGCTGAAGCGCATCGCCCGCGCATGGGCTTGCGCCGAGATGCGCGCGGCACGGCGCATGGTGCCGAGTTCGTGCTCGTCCTTGAGCAGGCGCATCTCGGCCAGCACAGGCGTGAGGTCGCGCTGCGCCTGCGGTGGCTGCACGCCCAGGCGCTCGCGCTCGCGCAGCGTGGCCAGCCAGCCGTCGATGCGCGCCTGCAGTCCCTCGTGAACCCCGAACGGGAACCACACCGCAGGCGCGTTGGCCAGCTTGTCGGTGGCGATCTTGTCGAGCGCGTCGACCGGGTGCGCCTCGTGCACGCCCAGCGCGGCCGGTGCGGCTGCGGGGCCGACGCGGTGGCCGTCCCAGATCTCGCGCTCGAGGTTCTTCTCACGGCACAGCAGCGTGCTGCGGCCGTCGGCTTCGAGCAGCAGCCAAGCCTGCGGCTCGTCGAAGCCGGTCAGGTAGTGGAAGTGGCTGCAGTGGCGGAACGGGTGGTCGTTGTCGCTGTTGCGCTGGCGCTCCGGCGCGGTGGGCAGCACCGCCACGCCACCACCGAGGCGGGCCATGGCCTCGGCCAGGCGGGCACGGCGGCCCGCGCAGAGCTGGGGATGGGCGGCCGCGCCGCGGCGATCCGTCGCGAGCGACCGCTCGTCGCTCATGAATCGCCGCGCAGCTTGACGGCCTTGGGCGCGTCGGGCGCCAGCGCACCGGCGCGCAGCTTGCGCAGCGCACGGCGGATGTCGTCGTCGCCAGCGGCAGGTTCCTGCGCGGCCTTCTGCACTGCCTGGTGCGCGGCATCCTCGGAGCGCTTCACCGCAGCGCGGTCCTCCAGGTGGCGCAGGCGCTGGCGCAACTGGTTGGCCACTTCCTCGACATCGCCCAGACCGCTGTGCGCATCGGTCTTGGGCAGCGCGACGACCCGCTTGTCCTTCATGCGCACCTGCAGCCGGCAGACGCGGTTGTGCGTGCCGCGGCGCAGCGTGAAGCCACCGGTGTCCTTCTCCTCGATGTGGACGTCGCGGATGTTCTCGTAGTCGACCTGATGCACCTTCTGGCCGAGACCCCGCTGGAACCACAGGTTGTTGGCGCTGACCGCCACGCGTTCCCAGCGGCGCAGGTCCAGCGCCAGCGCGCCGACCCAGCCGATCAGCCCGAGCGCGACCAGCCAGCTCATGCCGAGCACGCCGCCGGCCCAGACCACCACACCCGAGGCCAGCACGGCGCCGACCACCTGCAGCACCTGCGTCTCGGCGGTGCGCCAGACATCGCGCTCGTAGGCATAGGCCTGCGGTTCGCCACTGGACAGCGGCTTGACCGACCACAGCACCGCCTTGACCGCGCGCGAGGCGAGGTAGTGGGCGGCGCCGGCGGCGGCCACGGCCATCGGCAGGGTCAGAGTGGCACTGAGCAGGTTCACGCGACGAACATTAGCCAGTTCCGACGACGAATCAAAGCCTTGACCCTGTCCGGCGTGAAAAATGCACGGCCGTTACGGTTGAACGGTCGTTTATGCCGGTCGAGCGGCGAGCACGGGCGCTCGCTACCATGGCCCGCACGCCACACCCGGGAACCGCCATGCACTACCGCCGCCTCGGCCGATCCGGCCTGCAGCTGAGCCTGCTGTCGCTGGGCTCCTGGGTCACGTACCACAACCAGGTCGACAGCCGCGCCGCGCGCGAAATGCTCGCCGCGGCGATGGACGCCGGCGTCAATTTCTTCGACAACGCCGAGGCCTATGCGCGCGGGCAGAGCGAGGTGGTGATGGGCGAGGCGATCCGCGCGCTGAAGTGGCCGCGGCTGAACTACGTGGTCTCGACCAAGTTCTTCTGGGGGCTGGACCGCGAGGGCAACGCGATCAACCGCCGCGACACGCTCAACCGCAAGTACCTGATGCAGGCGATCGACGGCTCGCTGTCGCGCCTGCAGCTCGACTTCGTCGATCTGGTGTTCTGCCACCGCCCCGACCCGAACACGCCGATCGAGGAAACGGTGTGGGCGATGAGCGACATGATCACCCAGGGCAAGGCGCTGTACTGGGGCACCAGCGAGTGGAGCGCGGCCGACATCCGCAGCGCCTGGGACATCGCCGAGCGCCACCACCTGCACAAGCCGGTGATGGAGCAGCCGCAATACCACCTGTTCCACCGCCAGCGCGTCGAGCAGGAGTACGCGCCGCTGTATGAGGCCATCGGCCTCGGCCTGACGACCTGGAGCCCGCTCGCCTCGGGCCTGCTGACCGGCAAGTACCGCAGTGGGGTGCCCGCGGGCAGCCGCGGTGCGCTGCAAGGCATGGGCTTCCTCGTCGATGGCCTGACCGACCCGGTGAAGAATGCCGCGGTGGCGCAGCTCGAAGGCATCGCGGAGGAACTCGGCTGCAGCGTCGCCCAACTGGCGATCGCCTGGGTGGCGCGCCAGCCGCAGGTCAGCACGGTGATCACTGGCGCGTCGCGGCTCGAGCAGCTGCAGGCCAACCTCGATGCACTGCAGGTCGTCGATCAGCTGACGCCGGATTGGCTGGCGCGCATCGACGCCGTCACTCGGCCGCTGGCCGAGTGAGTCAGCCGGTGGTGTTCAGCGCCACCAGCCGCTCGGGCGTACCGACGTCGGCCCAGCTGCCATCCCAGCGCTGCGCACCGAGGCGACGCTGCGCGATCGCGGCATCGAGGTAGGGGCGCAGCCGGGCCTTCGCGCCGAGCGCGAAGTCGCCCATCAGTTCGGTGACGAAGCCCGGCCGGAACAGGCCTATGCCCGACCAGGTGAAGCTCGCGCCCTCGCGCGCCGCCGTGGCCAGACCGGCATCGATGCCGAAGTCGCCGCCCGGATGCTGCGGCGGGTTGGGCACCATCCACAGGTGGCCGAGCTGCTCCGGCTGGATGGCGGCCGCGGCCTCGGGGCCGAAATCGAAGTCCGGTGCGAACACGTCCGCGGCGACGTACCAGAAGGGTTCGTCGGCGGCGACTGCGAGCAGCGGCAGCGCCTTCTTCAGGCCGCCGGCGGTTTCCAGCGCACCACCATGGTCACGGCCTTCGAGCGAGTAGCGGATCGCCAGGCCGAAGCGCGCGCCGTCGCCGAGCGCGGCGACGATCTGCTGCTCCAGCCAGGCGGTGTTGATCACCACCTCGCGCACGCCGCCGCGCGCCAGGTTGGCGAGGTGCCATTCGATCAAGGACCTGCCGCGCACGCTCAGCAGCGGCTTGGGCATGCGGTCGGTCAACGGTCGCATGCGTTCGCCGCGGCCGGCGGCGAGGATGATCGCTTTCATGCCGCCCAGTCTATCGACAGGACGGCGCGGCCCTCACTGCAATGCCGGCCCCAGCCCGATGGGCGCCGGCGCGTTCTGCACGATCTTGCTGAACAGCGGCCGGTACAGGTCGGTCGGTTCATGGCCGGTCAGCGGGTCGCGGTTGGCGAGGAAGGCCTCGTCGAGCTCTTTCCAGTCGGCGTCGGACAGGTGCTTCAGCGCCAGCGGCAGTACCTCTTCTTCCTCGACGCGCATGTGGCTCAGGTAGAAGTCGATGTAACGCTCGACCGCCTGCTCGAAGGCCGCGCGGCGCGACTCGCCGAGCACCTCGAAGGCAAGCAGGTCGTGTTCGAGGTCGCGAATCGACTTCTCGCCGCGCGCGTGGTCGCGGTCTAGCTTGTCGAGCACCGAGGCAATCTCCGGGCAGCGCGCGCGCAGCTTGGGGAACAGCAGTTCGCTCTCCTTCGTGTGGTGCAGCTGCTCGGGGAACTCGTCGA
This sequence comes from Variovorax sp. YR752, assembly GCF_943372545.1. Taxonomy (NCBI): domain Bacteria; kingdom Pseudomonadati; phylum Pseudomonadota; class Betaproteobacteria; order Burkholderiales; family Comamonadaceae; genus Variovorax; species Variovorax sp. YR752. The sequence continues at coordinate 23,104 of NZ_CALRZC010000109.1, forward strand.
CGTAGAACAGCATCGCGCGCAGCACGCTGAAGTCGGGCAGCGAGCCGTGCCGGCGGTGTTCGGTCAGCAGCATGGACAGCGAGCGCAGCATCGCCGACAGCGCGCCGTGTTCGTCGCGGATGATGGTCAGGGCAGGGTGGGACATGTCGAAACTCCAAGCCTTTGCGGCAGGACTCCAGCGTCGCACCGGAGGCCCCCCGCCGGCTTGAGCCCGGTCAAGCCGAGGTGATGAGCGCGCGCGCTCCGCGCAGCAGCTCGTGGCGTTCGACGTCGCGCGGCTCGAAGAAGCGCACCAGCGTTTCGAGCAGCACGCGCGCCCGCGCCGAATTGTCGGCGCCGAAGTTGCAGACGTAGGCGTCCAGCGTCACCGCGCCGAGTTCCGGCCACGTGTGCACGGCCAGGTGCGACTCGGCCAGCAGCACCACGCCGGTGACGCCGCTGGGCTGCGTGCCGTCGCCGGCCGGCGCGAAGCGGTGGAACAGCTCGCCCACCGGCACCAGGCCGCTGGCCGCCACGGCCGCCAGGCAGCACTGCCGCAGCGCGTCGGCGTCGGTCAGCGCGGCGAACGCGGGCGCGACGCCGTGCAGGTCGGCGGTGAGGTGCAGTCCGTGCATGCGGCGGATCATACGGACGCGTTCCGGCCCGGCCCTAAAATGCCCGTTCCCCGCCCGACCCCACCTCCTCCCGACCGCGCCATGGCCGACCTCGCTTCCCCGATCGCCACCTCCTCGACCGCCACGATGGCCAACGCGATCCGCGCGCTGGCGATGGACGCGGTGCAGCAGGCCAATTCCGGCCATCCCGGCGCGCCGATGGGCATGGCCGAGGTGGCGGTGGCGCTGTGGGGGCCGCAGCACGGTCACCTGCGCCACAACCCGGCCAACCCGCACTGGGCAGACCGCGACCGCTTCGTGCTCAGCAACGGCCACGGCTCGATGCTGGTCTATGCGCTGCTGCATCTCAGCGGCTACGACCTGCCGATGAGCGAGCTGCGCAGCTTCCGCCAGATGCACAGCAAGACGCCGGGCCACCCCGAGGTCGGCGTGACGCCGGGCATCGAGACGACCACCGGCCCGCTTGGCCAGGGCATCACCAACGCGGTCGGCATGGCGCTGGCCGAGAAGCTGCTGGCCGGCGAGTTCAACCGCCCCGGCCACACGGTGGTCGACCACCACACCTACGTCTTCCTCGGCGACGGTTGCCTGATGGAAGGCATCAGCCACGAGGCCTGCGCGCTGGCCGGCGCGTGGAAGCTCTCCAAGCTGGTCGCGCTGTACGACGACAACGGCATCTCGATCGACGGCGCCGTCGCACCCTGGTTCATCGACGACACGCCGAAGCGCTTCGAGGCCTACGGCTGGAACGTGATCCGCGCGGTCGACGGCCATGACGCCGCGGCCGTCAGCGCGGCCATCGCCAAGGCGAAGTCGGCCGACAAGCCGACGCTGATCTGCTGCAAGACCACCATCGGCAAGGGTTCGCCGAACCGCGCCGGCACCGCCAAGGCACACGGCGAAGCGCTAGGCGCCGAGGAGATCAAGCTGACGCGCGCCGCGCTGGGCTGGCTGCACGAGCCCTTCGTCGTGCCCGAGCCGGCCTATGCGGCCTGGGACGCCAAGGCGCGCGGCGCCGAGCTGGAAGCCGACTGGGACGCCCGCTTCGCCGCCTACCGTGCCGCCCACCCCGAACTGGCCGCCGAGTTCGTGCGCCGCATGAAGGGCGAGCTGCCGGCGACCTGGGCGCAGACCGTGAGCGAGACGCTGGCCGCTGCCCACAGCAAGGCCGAGACCGTGGCCAGCCGCAAGGCCAGCCAGATCGCGCTGGAGGCCTTCACCAAGGTGCTGCCCGAGCTGCTCGGCGGCAGCGCCGACCTGACCGGCTCGAACCTGACCAACACCAGCTCGACGCCCGCGCTGCGCTTCGGCGCCGACGGCGCGGGCAACGGCGGCCGCCACATCAACTACGGCGTGCGCGAGTTCGGCATGGCCGCGGTCATGAACGGCGTGGCGCTGCAC
>NZ_CALRZC010000110.1:0-25057 GCF_943372545.1 Variovorax sp. YR752
CCTTGCGGCTTCATGCAGTTCCAGAAGAAGGTGTGGTTCCAGATCTGGGCGGCGTTGTTGTAGATGCCGCCGCTGGACTTCTTGATGATCTCTTCGAGCGTCATCGCTTCGAACTCGGTGCCCTTTTGCAGGTTGTTCAGGTTCACCACATAGGCGTTGTGGTGCTTGCCGTGGTGGAACTCGAGCGTTTCCTGCGAGTACTCGGGGGCCAGTGCGTCGATGGCGTACGGCAGCGGGGGAAGGGTGTGTTCCATGGGGGTCTTTCTTTCTAGTTGGTGGATAAAAACAAGATGGTGCTTCGGCGCTTCAGGCGCGTGCCTTGGGCACGACGCGGTACGCGCAGCGTCGCGCGCCCGCAAGCACGTGCTCGACACGGCTCACGTCGGCCTCGGGCCCCAGCACCTCGTCGAAGAGCTGCAGCTCGCTGCGGCAAAAGCCGGTGCAGGCCTGCGCCGCGGTGCAGATGGGGCAGTGGTTCTCGATGAAGAGAAAGCCGTCGCCCTCGGCCCGGTACTCGGCCATGTAGCCCTCGCGGCTGCGGATGTCCGCGAGCCGCTCGAGCCGGGTCTCGAGGTTGCGCGCGCCGCGCATGGCCTCGGTGTAGGTGGCGCGCATGGTGGCTTCGCGCGCGCCGATGAGCTGGTCCATGCCCTTTTCGCCGAACACGCTGATCACGGCGCTGATCATCTGCACCGTCATCTCGGCGTGCGTGTCGGGAAAGCGCCGGTGGCCCTCGCCGGTGAGCCGCCAGATCTGGGTCGGACGGCCGCGCCCGCTGGAGCGGCTCTCGGCGTCCACCAGCCCTTCGGTCTCGAGCTTGGACATCTGCTGGCGCACCGCCTCGACCGTCACGTTCAGCACCTTGGCGATGTCGGGAATGCCGAGCGCGCCGCGGGTCTTCAGCGTGGACAGGATGCGGTCTGCCGGCTGGTGCGGCATCCAGGTGGGCTTGGTGGCATCGGGGGCGGACATGGCAACTTCGGTCGTGGGGAGAGAAAACAGTGTCATTGTCAGGTGGTTGGGCCTCCCCTCGCATCCGTGGGCGCTTCGGTGGGCGCTTGCCACCCCCCGCCCAGTGCTTTGTAAAGCGCCACGAGGCTGGTGAACGAGGCCGTTTCGGCCTCGGCCACGGCGTCCTGTGCGCGCAGCAGGGTGCGCTGCGCGTCGAGCACGCTCAGGTAGGGCGCGGCGCCTTCGCGGTAGCGCACCTGGGCCAGCTCGGCGGCACGGCCGCTGCGGGCCGAGGCCTCCAGCAGCCGCTGCAGGCGCAGCTGGTTCTGGCCGTAGCCGGTGAGGGCGTTCTCCACGTCCTCGATGGCGCGCAGCACCGTCAGTTCATAGGCGGCGCGTTCGCCCTCGGCACGCGCTTCGGCACCGCGCAGGCGGGCCTTGACCGAGCCCAGCCGCAGGCCGGGCCAACTCACGCCGGGCGTGACGCTGAAGGCGCGGCTCGACGAACTGCCCAGGTCGCTCCCCCGCAGCGCGATGAACCCCAGAAAACCGCCGATGTCGACACGCGGATACAGCTCAGCCGTGGCCGCGCCCACATCGGCGGTGCTGGCCGCCAGGCCGCGCTCGGCGCGCAGCACGTCGGGCCGGCGGCGCAGCAGTTCGCCGAGGTCGCCGATGGGCAGGCGCTTGTCGAGCACGCGCAGCGCTTGCGGCTGCAGCATGGGCACCAGCTCGGCCGGGCGCAGGCCCGCGAGCACGGCGACGCGGTACGCGGCCTGTCGGCGCGCGGTCTCGAATGCGGGCAGCTGGCTCTCGGTGCTGGCCAGGTTGGCCTGCGCGCTCGCCAGGTCGCCTTCGAGGCCGCGGCCGGTCTGCACCTGCGCCTCGGTCACGCGCAGGCTCTGGCGCAGGCTGTCGAGCGTGCGCTGGGTCACGGCCAGGCGCTGCTCGGCGCCGCGCATCTCGTAGTAGTTGCGCGCCAGTTCGGCCACGGCCACGATGCGCACCTGTTCAAGGTCGGCCGCGCTGGCCTGGGCGCGCGCGGTGGCGGCTTCGTCCAGCCGTTGCAGGCGGCCGAAGAGGTCGATCTCCCAACCGGCGTCGAAGCCCGCGCGGCTGCTTTGCGCCAGCGTGCGCGCATCGGCCGGCACGCCATTGCCTTGGGCGATGCTGCGCGTCTTGCTGGCGCCCAGCGTCACCACGGGCAGGCGGTCGAGTTCGGCCTCGGTCTGCATCGCACGGGCTTCGAGCAGCCGGGCTTGCGCGATGCGGATGTCGTGGTTGCCGGCCAGCGCGCGTTCGATGAGCGCATCGAGCTGCGGGTCGTCGAGCTGGCGCCACCAGTCGCGCTGCACCGCGTCGGGCGCGAACAGCGCGCGCTCGGGGGCGGCGATGGCCACCGGCGCATCGTTCGGCGCGGCGTACTTCGGCCCGACCGCGCAACCGGCCAGCACCAGCACGCTGAGGGCGAACGGCGCGGCGTAAGAGAAGAGTCTTCGTGTCATGGTCATGCTCCCGGTGTCGTCAGGCGGTCGCCGGTGGGCTCGCGCGCCACCAGCGCCTCGAGTTCGGCGGTGCGCGCCGAGCGGCCCACCGTGCGGTGGTCGCGCGCCAGCAGCGTGTACATGGTGGGCAGCACGAACAGCGTGAACAGCGTGCCCACCAGCATGCCGACCACGATCACCAGGCCGATGCTGAAGCGGCTGTTGGCGCCCGCACCGCTCGCGAACAGCAGCGGCACCAGGCCCACCACCATCGCGGCCGTCGTCATCAGAATCGGGCGCAGCCGGATGCGCGCGGCCTGCTCGATGGCGGCGCGGCGGTCCAGGTTCTGGCGCTCCTGGATCTCGTTGGCGAACTCCACCATCAGGATGCCGTGCTTGCTGATGAGCCCGATGAGCGTCACCAGCCCGATCTGCGTGTAGATGTTGATGGTGGCAAAGCCCAGCGCCAGCGGCACCAGCGCACCGCAGATCGACATCGGCACGCTGATCAGGATGATCAGCGGGTCGCGCAGGCTCTCGTACTGCGCGGCGAGCACCAGGTAGATCACCACGATCGCGAACACGAAGGCCATCACCAGCGCCGAGCCTTCCTGCGTGAACTGGCGCGCGTCCGACTGCCAGTCGTAGCTGAAGCCGGCCGGCAGCTTCTTCGCCTCTTCGCTGAGGAACGCCACCGCGTCGCCCATGGTCACGCCCGGCATCGGAATCGCCTGGAAGGTCGAGGCATTGAGCTGGTTGAACTGCGTGAGCTTGTTGGGGCCCACGCTGGTCGACAGCGTCACCAGGTTGGCCAGCGGCACGGGCTGGCCGCTCGCGCTCTTCACGAAGTAGCGCGCGAGCGCCTCGGCCGTGAGCCGCTGGTCGCGCGGCGACTGCGGAATCACGTCGTACGAGCGGCCGTCCATGCCGAAGCGGTTGACGTAGTTCTCGCCCACCAGCACCGCCAGCGTGTCGCCGATGGCCTTCATGGTCACGCCCATGCTGTTGGCCTTGGCGCGGTCCACGCGCACTTCGGTCACGGGGTTGTTGAACTCCAGGTCGCTGTCGACCACGGCGAACTTGCCGCTCTCGCGCGCCGCCTTCTTCAGCGTTTCCATCGCCTCGAACACGGTGGCGTGGTCGCCCGCGCTGCGGATCACCATCTGCACCGGAAGCCCACCGGTCGAACCGGGAAGCGACGGCAGCTGAAAGGCGAACACGCTGCTGCCCTCGACCTCGTTCATGCCGCCCTGCACGTCGGCCTGGACCTGGTCGGCGTTGCGCTCGCGATCTTTCCAGTCGGACAGCTGCACGCCGCCGATGCTGTTGGACACGCCGTCCGAGCCGTTGATGAGCCAGCGGCCGGTGTTCTCGGGCAGCGCGGCCAGCACCTCGTCCCATTTCTGGCCGAACTTCTCGACGTAGTCGATGTTGGCGTGTTGCGGCGACTTGATGACGGTCATCACCATCGCCTGGTCTTCGCCGGGCGCCAGCTCGCGCTGCGCCGCGTTGTACAGAAAGGGCAGGCTCACGAGCACGACCGCCGCCAGCACGCCCGTGACCCAGCGGTGGTGCAGCGACACGTCGAGCAGCCGCCCGTAGGCCGAAGCGAGCTTGTGAAAGAACGACTCCGCATAGCGCGCCATGCGGCCCGCTGTAGCGTCCTGCGGCAACAGGAACGAGCTCATCACCGGCGACAGCGTGAGCGCGATCACGCCCGACACCACCACCGCGCCTGCCAGCGTGAAGGCGAACTCCTTGAACAGCGAGCCCGTGAGCCCGCCCATGAGGCCGATGGGCGCGTACACCGCGGCCAGCGTGAGCGTCATCGCGATCACCGGGCCGGCCACTTCGCGTGCGCCGATCAACGCGGCCTGCACGCGCGACTTGCCCTCTTCGATGTGGCGGTGCACGTTCTCCACCACCACGATGGCGTCGTCCACCACCAGGCCGATGGCCAGCACCATCGCCAGCAGCGTGAGCAGGTTGATGCTGAAGCCGAACAGCAGCATCAGCGCCGCCGCACCCAGCATCGACAGCGGAATCGTCACCACCGGAATGAGCACCGCGCGCAGCGAGCCCAGGCACAGGAAGATCACCAGCACCACGATGGCGATGGCTTCGAGCAGCGTCTTCTGCACCTCGTCGATCGAGGCCTCGATGAAGCGCGCGAGCTCGAAAGGCAGCTGCACCTCCACGCCCGGCGGCAGGTTCTGCTTGATGCCGGGCAGCAGGTCGCGGATGCGCTTCACGATCACCAGCGGGTTGCCGTTGGGTGCCGCCTGCAGGCCGAGGTAGATGGCCTTGTCGCCGTCCATCGTCGCGCTGCTGTCGGCGCTGGCCGCACCGAGTTCCACCGTGGCCACGTCGCCCAGCCGCACGATGGCCTCGCCGTCGCGCTTGATGACCATGTCGCGGAACTCGGCCACGTTCACCAGGTCGGTGTTCACGCGGATGTTCGACACCACGTACAGGCCCTTCACCTGCCCAGGCGCGGCCTGCACGTTGTTCTGGCGCAGCGCATCGGCCAGCTCGCCGGCCGAGATGCCGCGCGCGGCCATGCGGTTGGCGTCGAGCCACACGCGCATCGCCAGCGTCTGCCCGCCCGACACCTCGACGCCCGAGACGCCTTCGATCGATGCGAACTGCGGCTGCACCACGCGCGAGAGGTAATCGGTGAGCTGCGGCACGGGCATGGTCTTGCTCGAGAAGCCCACGTACGCCACCGCCGTGGCCTCGCCCGCCGACTTGAGGATCACCGGGTCGAAAGCCTCGGCCGGCAGCCGGTACTTGACCTGGCTCACCTGCGCCATCGCCTGCGTGAGCGCTTGGTTGGCATCGGCGTTGAGCTTCATGCGCACGCTGATCACGCTGCGCCCGAGCGTGGACGACGACGAAAGGTAGTCGACGTTCTCGATGGTCGCCACCGCCTGCGCAATGGGCTGCGTGACGAAGCCCTGCATCAGCTCCGGCGAAGCGCCGGGGTACTGCGTGGTGATGGTGAGCGTGGTGCTTTCAGTCAGCGGGTACTGGCGCACCGGCAGGTCGCCCAGCGCGCGGGCGCCGAGCAGAAGAATGAGCGTGCTCACCACCAGCGCCAGCACGGGCCGGCGCACGAAGAGGTCGGTGAACTTCATGACTTCGGCTCCGTGAGGGCCAGCGTGTCCTTCGCGGCCGGGGCCACGGCGGCGCCGTTGTACAGGCGCAGCTGGCCCGAGGTGACGACCTGCTCGCCGGCCTTCAGGCCCTGCTCGACCACGACCAGGCCGTCCTGCCGTTCGCCGGTCTTCACGAACACCTGCTGCACGGAGTAGCCGTCGCCCTTTTCACCGGCGCGCACCACGAACACCGAGTCGCCGTGCGTGCTGTAGGTGATGGCGGTTTCAGGCACGGCGATGGCGTCGGCGCGCGTGGGCAACGCGACCTTGCCGTTGACGTACATGCCGGGCGTGAGCGCGCCGTCGGCGTTGTCGACCGTGGCCTGCAAGCGCACGGTGCGCGTGTCGCTGCCGATCATCGGTTCGATGGCGCTGAGCTTGGCGGGGAACACGCGGCCCGGGTAGGCATCGACCGCGAGGGCCACCGCCTGGTTGCGTTTGAGCGCGGGCAGTGCGGTCTCGGGCAGCGTGAGGTTGGCGAACAGCGTGCGGCTGTCGGTGAGCGACACCAGCGCATCGCCGGCGCGCACGAACTGGCCGAGGTTGACCTTGCGGATGCCCAGCACGCCGTCGAACGGCGCCTTGATGTGCTTCTGTTCGATGAGCGCCTGCACGCGCCGCAGCTCGCCGCTGGCCTGGTCGAACGCGGCCTGCGCCTGCTCCATCTGCTCCTGCGTGGCGGCCTGCTGCGGCAGCAGGCGGCGCGTGCGTTCGAGCAGGGCCCGAGCATTGGCCTGCTGGGCGCGCAGCCGTTCGAGGTCGCCCTGCTCGGGCGCGTCGTTGAGCTGCACCAGCAGCTGGCCGGCACGCACCTGCGCGCCCGGCGTGAACAGGATCTTCGCGACCCGTCCCTCCACCTCGGCCGGCACCTCGACCTGCCGGTTGGCCTCCAGCGTGCCGATGCCGCTGAGAAAGCGCGCCATCTCGGTCTGCCGCGCGGGGGCCACCGCCACCTTGGCCGGCGGCATGGCGCCGCCCTGTGCATGGGCCGGCTGGAATTTCGCCACGAGCCCGTAGCCCGCCGCGCCCAGCACCGCGACCGTGAGACCGGCGCCGAGCCAGGTCCTGGATTGTTTGTTCATACGCAACCTGCTCTTTTATCAAAGAAAGTACTTTGATTATTGGATCGCGTCGGAACGATGTCGAGAACGACGTGGCAATGGCCTCGATAGGGCAGGGCTATCTTTTGCAGCGCGTGCATGCGGGGTGCTCCGGGTGGTGGCGCGGGGACATCCCCGCATCCCGAAGACGGGCAGCCCGTCGCGTTTGTGACGCGGCGCCGCTGCGCAATCGCCATACGGCCGCCGGGGCATCGCTCGCCGCGCCAGGCGCCGATGTACATTGCGACCTGCGCATGAACCTATTCAGCATGGCCACCAAACCCCGAAAGAAGTCCTCGGCTGTCACCGAGGACGAGGTCTTCGACATTGCCGCCGACCTGTTCCGGGCCATGGCCGCGCCCATGCGGCTGAAGATCGTGAGCCTGCTGTGCAACGGCGAGAAGAACGTGAGCGAGCTGCTCGCGCAGATCGACACCACGCAGCCCAACATGTCGCAGCACCTGAACACGCTCTACCAGGCGGGCGTGCTCGCACGACGCCGCGACGGCGTGAGCATCTACTACAGCATCGCGAACGAAACCGTCGTGGCGCTGTGCCGCAGCATCTGCGTGCAGATCGCCATCGAGCAGGAATAAGTAGAAGAGAAGAAGGCCGGCGTCAGCCGGCTTCTTCTCTTCAGCGCTGCGTTCAGGGCTTCAGGTAGACGTAGCCTTCCTTTGCCTGCAGCCGCGCCACCTCGGCCACGCCCGAGGGCACGATCTTGGTTTCCATCAGCAGCTTGCCCGCGTCGATGTTGCGCGTGGTGAGCGTGTTGTTGCACACCTTGAACTCCACGCCGCGCCCCGCCAGCGCGCTCACCGGGCCGCTGAACTCGCGGCCCTTGCTGTCCTTCGCGTCGGTCAGCAGGAAGTCGATGCCGGGGCCGTGCGTGACCACGACGATCTTCGCCTTCGGCTCTGCGTTCAGGTGGTTCGTGATGTTCGCGAGGATGGCTGCGCTGTTCTCCACGCCGGTGTTCACGTGGTAGACCACCTTGGTCTCCTGTGCGCCCGCGAACGTGGCGACCATGGTGAGCAGGAAGGCGATGAATGCGTGTCTCATGGGGAAACCCTCTGGCTGTTGTCGTTGCCCGCAAAATATCATCTTCTGCTTATATTTACAGCCGGGCAAGCCCGCGGCCCTCGCCGCCGAGCCCGCAGGAGACGACCCACGATGTTCCCGTGCCGGCCCACCGCCGTTCGCGCGAAGGCGCTGTTGATGTGCGCTGCGCTCTGGTTGAGCGCCAGTGCCGCGTTCGCCGCTCCCGAGATCCGCCCACTGCCGGTGGCGCCCGACATCTACTACGTGCAGGGCATCCCCGCGCTGGGCTCGAAGGAGAACCAGAACTTCATCTCGAACGCCGGCTTCGTCATCACGCGCGACAGCGTCGTGATGATCGACGCGCTCGGCTCGCCCACCGTTGCCGAGCGCATGGTGGCCGAGATCCGCAAGCTCACGCCCAAGCCGATCAGCCACGTCATCCTCACGCACTACCACGCCGACCACATCTACGGTCTGCAGGTGTTCAAGGCACTGGGCGCGCAGATCGTGGCGCACACGCGGGGCAAGACCTACCTCACGTCCGACACCGCACGGCTGCGGCTCGAGGCCTCGCGCCAGGAGCTCGCGCCGTGGATCGACGAGCGCACGCGGCTGGTGCCGGCCGACGTGTGGATCGATGGCCGCACCGAGCTGACCATCGGCGGCACGCGCTTCGTGATCCAGCCCGCCGGGCCCGCGCATACGCCCGAAGACCTCGCCATCTTCTTGCCGCAGCAGAAGGTGCTGTTCACCGGCGACATCGTGTTCCGCAACCGCACGCCCTACGTGGGCTCGGCCGACAGCCGGCACTGGATCACGTCGCTCGACGCGCTGCTCGCACTCGACGCGCGCACCATCGTGCCGGGCCACGGCCCCGCGTCGGACGACCCGGCGCAAGACCTGCGGCAGACGCGCGACTACCTCGTCTTCCTGCGCGGCGCGATGCAGAAGGCCGCGACCGAAATGACGCCCTTCGACGAGGCCTACGCCGCCACCGACTGGTCACGCTTCGAGGCCTGGCCGCTGTTCAAGGTGGCCAACCGCATGAACGCCTACAACACCTACCTGCTGCTGGAGCAGGAGGCGCGATGAGCGGCGACCGCACGCGCCGGCAGCTCGTCGCGGGCCTTGCTGCGTGGTGCGTCGCGCCGATGGCCGTGCATGCGGCCGATGTGCAGCAATTGCCCGCACCCGTCTCGCTGTCGGGCACGCTCGCTGCGGCACTGGCCCGCTCGCAACCATTGGTCGTCATGGCCAGCCTGCAGGGCTGTCCCTTCTGCAAGATCGTGCGCGAGAACTACCTCATGCCCGAACTCGCGGCGGGCCTGCCCGTGGTGCAGATCGACTTTCGCGACGCGCGCACCGTGCGCGACTTCGACGGCGCCACGCGCACGCACGACGCGCTCATCAAGGCGTGGAAAGTCAGCGTCGCGCCGACCGTGCTCTTCTTCGGCCGCAACGGCCGCGAGGTCGCCGAACGATTGACCGGCGGCGATTCGGATTTCTACGGCGCCTACCTCGAAGCACGCCTGCAGCACGCGCGCACCGCCGTCCGCAGTTGACGTTATGCATGGAGAAACCGAACGGGTTTCCCCCAAGAGCAAAGCCCTTCCCTTGTGCACGATCGTCCCTAAAATCAATACATAACGATTTACTTATTTAATGATGAAACCAGCCGCTTCGGGGCGCGTTTCAAGGAGACCGATTTGAAGTTGCTGTTGCCGTCGCTCGCCGTTGCTGTCACCACTCTGCTGCTGTCGACACCGGCCCTTGCGAACAAGGAGCTGGCCCAGAAGAACGCCTGCCTCGCCTGCCATGCGGTCGACAAGAAGCTGGTCGGCCCCGCCTACCTCGACGTCGCGAAGAAGTACACCGGCCAGGCCGATGCGCTCGCTGTGCTCACCGCGAGCATCCAGAAGGGCAGCACCGGCAAGTGGGGCGCCGTGCCCATGCCCGCGCAGCCTGCGATGAGCGAGGCCGATGCCAAGGCGCTGGCCGCCTGGGTGTTGGGCGGCGCCAAGTAAGGCGCACGGACGCGACGCCATGAGCGGCAGCATCCAGCAGACCGGGCAGGTGCGCAAGGCACCCGAGAACTTTCTCGACGCGCAGGGCGTGCGTGCCGTCTTCGCCGAAGCCGGCAAGGGGCGACGCGACTTCATCCGCAACGCCTTCGCAGCAGCCGTTGCAGGCACCGCAGCAACGTCGTCCGCGCTTGCGCAAACGCGCACCGCCGTGGGCGATGGCGACCCCGCCATATTGAATCTGCCCGCGCACAGCACGGGCCTCGGCCAGCCGGTGGTCACCGACGGCTACGGCAAGCCTTCCAGATACGAAGCCAATGTGCAGCGCCGCCAGAGCCCGGGGCTCACGCCGACCGCGCAGGCCTCGGTGTCGTTCGCGCCGCTGCAGTCGCTGTTCGGCATCGTCACGCCCAGCGGCCTGCACTTCGAGCGGCACCACCAGGGTTGGTGGGACATCGATCCGTCGAAGCACCGGCTGATGGTCAACGGCATGGTGAAGACGCCGAAGGTCTTCACGCTCGACGAGCTCATGCGGCTGCCGTCGGTGTCGCGCTTTCACTTCATCGAGTGCGGCGCCAACACCGGCATGGAATGGGGCAACGTCGCGGTGCCGACGGCCCAGTACACGCATGGCATGCTGTCGTGCAGCGAGTTCACCGGCGTGCCGCTGATCACGCTGCTCGAGATGGCGGGCGCCGACCTGAAGGGCGAGCGCTTCGTGCTGGCCGAAGGCGCCGATGGTTCGTCCATGACGCGCACCATTCCCATGAGCCTCATCCGCTCCGGCGAGGTGCTCGTGGCCTACGGCCAGAACGGCGAGATGCTGCGGCCCGAGCAGGGCTACCCGCTGCGGCTCGTGGTGCCCGGCGTGCAGGGCGTGAGCTGGGTCAAGTACCTGCGCCGCATCGAACTCGGCGACCAGCCCTACGGCGCCAAGGACGAGACCGTGCACTACGTCGACCTGATGCCCGACGGCCAGCACCGCCAGTACACCAGCATCCAGGAATGCAAGAGCGTCGTGACCACGCCCTCGGGTGGCCAGATGCTGCTCGACAAGGGCTTCTACAACATCACCGGCCTCGCATGGTCGGGCCGCGGCCAGGTGAAGCGCGTGGACGTGAGCGTGGACGGCGGGCGCAACTGGCGCACCGCGCGGCTCGAATCGCCCGTGCTCTCGAAGTGCCTCACGCGCTTCAACATCGACTGGGTGTGGGACGGCAAGCCCGCGATCATCCAGAGCCGCGCGATGGACGACACCGGCTACGTGCAGCCCAGCTACAAGCAGCTGCGCGCGGTGCGCGGCACGCGCTCGATCTATCACAACAACGCCATCCAGTCGTGGCAGGTGCAGGCGAACGGGGAGGTGGCGAATGTCCAGCTTTCCTAGCCGCGCACTGCTCGTTCTTGCACTCGCCTGCGGCGTTGGCGCTGCCGCATGGGCACAGCCCAAGACGGCAGGCTACGCCGGCATCGGCCGCGACGCCACGCCCAAGGAAGTGGCCGCGTGGGACATCGACGTGCGCCCCGACTTCAAGGGCCTGCCGCCCGGCTCGGGCTCCGTCACGCGCGGACAGGACCTGTGGGAAGGCAAGTGCGCCTCGTGCCACGGCGTGTTCGGCGAATCGAACCAGGTGTTCAGCCCGATCGTCGGCGGCACCACGGTGGAAGACATCAAGAGCGGCCACGTCGCGCGCCTGAAAGACCCGGCGTTCCCGGGCCGCACCACGCTGATGAAGGTCACGAGCCTGTCGACCGTGTGGGACTACGTGTACCGCGCCATGCCGTGGAACCAGCCCAAGTCGCTGACGCCGGACGATGTGTATGCCGTCACTGCCTACATGCTGAACCTCGGCGGCATCGTGCCCGACGACTTCACGCTGTCCGACAAGAACATCCGCGAGGTGCAGGCCCGCATGCCCAACCGCAACGGCGGCACCACCGCGCACGCGATGTGGCCCGGCAACGAACTCGGCCGCGCCGCCAAGCCCGATGTGTCGGCCGTGGCCTGCATGCGCGACTGCGTGCCGGCGGCGTCGTCGGTCGCGCAACTGCCGCCGCATGCGCGCGGCAGCCACGGCAACCTCGCCGACCAGAACCGGCTGGTGGGCGCGCAGCGCGGCATCGCCACCGCGGCGCCCGCCGCCGTGAAGACCAGCGCACCCACTGCAGCAGCACCGAAGGTGCCCGTGGCGCTGCTCGAGAAGAACAGCTGCACCGCCTGCCACGGCATGACGCAGAAGCTCGTCGGCCCCGCCTTCTCGGACATCGCGAAAAAGTACCCCGGCCAGACCGACCACCTGCTGCAGAAGATCAAGGCAGGCAGCACCGGTGTCTGGGGGGCGATCCCGATGCCGCCGCAGACCCTCGGCGACGATGATGCCAAGGCCATCGCACGCTGGCTCGCCGACAGCGCCGGACCATGATTCGACAGGAGACAACCCCATGAAAAACCGCAGACAGATGCTCACGCAGTCCGCCGCCCTCGCAGGCCTGGCGGCCACCGCCGGATGGCTCCCCGCCACCGCGTTCGCGTACTCCAAAGACGCCTTCGACGCCAAGAGCGTGGCCGACGCGCTCAAGGCCGTCGGTGTCACCGGCGCGCCCACCGAGAGCAAGGACGTCACCATCACCGGCCCCGACATCGCCGAGAACGGCGCCGTGGTGCCGCTCAGCGTGGCCACCGCCTTGCCCGGCGTGAAGCAGCTCATGCTGCTGGTCGAGAAGAATCCGAACGCCGTGGTCGCGATCTTCAACACCTCGGAGTTTGTCGAGTCGAACTTCACCACGCGCGCCAAGCTGGGCCAGTCGTCCGACGTGTACGCGATCGCGGTCATGAACGACGGCAAGGCGCTCTTCGCCAAGAAGGAAGTCAAGGTCACGCTCGGCGGCTGCGGCGGCTGAGCGACGGCTTCATTCCAAAAAAACACGACGAGAAGAAGGAGACCACCATGGCAGATCCCATGCGCATCCGCGCCCAGGCCGCGGGCGACAAGACGACCGTGCGCATCCTCATGGCGCACGAAATGGAAACCGGCCAGCGCAAGGACGCCGCCGGCAAGACGATTCCCGCCTGGTTCATCCAGGAGGTCACGGCCTCGCTCAACGGCAAGACCGTGCTCACGGCCGACTGGGGCCCGGCGGTGTCGAAGAACCCCTTCATGCAGTTCACGCTGAAGGGCGCAAAGGCCGGCGACAAGATCGCCGTGACCTGGAAGGACAACCGCGGCGACACCCGCACCGACGAAGCCACCGTCAGCTGACGCTTCCTCCCGCCACGCGGGCGATCGCTCGCGTGCTGTGTTCCCCACGAGAAAAAAAGGCGGCCCCATGAGGACAACCACATGCCTGAGCCTGCTGGTGCTGGCCGGCAGCATCGCGCTGCCCGCCGCGGCGCAGAAGACCACGGCCGAAGGCATCGCCGAGTACCGCGCGCTGCTGCAGGACGGCAACCCCGCCGAACTGTTCGAGGCCAAGGGCGAAGACCTCTGGAAACAGAAGCGCGGTCCCAAGGCCGCGTCGATGGAGAAGTGCGACCTCGGCAAGGGCCCGGGCGTGGTGAAGGGCGCGTTCGCCGAACTGCCGCGCTACTTTCCCGACACCGGCCGCGTGCAGGACATGGAGTCGCGTTTGCTCACCTGCATGGAAACCCTGCAGGGCTTCGATGCCGCCGCCATCGCCAAGACGCCGTTCGGCCAGGGCGAGCAGAAGAACCTCGAAGGGCTGGTGGCATGGATCTCGGCAGAGTCGAAAGGCCTGCCGCTGAACCTGCCGCAGTCGCACGCCAGCGAACGCCGCGCCTATGAAGTGGGCAAGCGCCTGTTCTTCCTGCGCGCCGGCCCGCACGACTTTGCCTGCGCCACCTGCCACGGCGCCGACGGCAAGCGCATTCGCCTGCAAGACCTGCCCAACCTCACGAAGAACCCCGGCGCCGGCGAAGGCTTCGGCGCCTGGCCGGCGTACCGCGTGTCGTCGGGCGAGCTGTGGGGCATGCAGCGCCGGCTCAACGACTGCTTCCGCCAGCAGCGCTTTCCGTACCCGGGCTACGCCAGCGACGTGACCGTGGCGCTGGCCGTGTACATGGGCGTCAACGGCAAGGGCGGCAAGACCACCGCGCCCGGCATCAAGCGCTGAAGGAGCACGCCATGAAGTCTGATCATTTCTTCGGCCTGGCCGCCGTGGCCTGCGCGCTCACCGTGTTCGGTTGCGCGTCGGTCGACAGCGCCGCCGAGCTCGACAAGCTCACCGCCGACGCGCTGCAGCGTTCCTTCCGCGACCAGGGCATCGCCAAGGTCGACCGCCTCGTGCAAGACCCGGCCAATCTCGCGTGCAGCGAAGCCGAGGCCAGCGGCAAGCCGCTGGACGACCAGCGCACCAAGGAGATCGAGGCCGCCAACATGAAGACCGTGCGCTGGCCTTCTGATGGCAAGTTCGTCGGCGACTGGCGCGAGGGCGAGAAGATTGCGCAGAACGGCCGCGGCCTCACATGGACCGATGCGGCCAATGCCGCCAACGGCGGCAATTGCTACAACTGCCACCAGATGTCGAAGGAAGAAATCTCCTTCGGCACGCTCGGCCCGAGCCTGTACCACTACGGCAAGCTGCGCGGCGTGAGCGACCCGGCGAGCGCCGCGGCCAAGCCCATCGTCGAATACACCTGGGGCAAGCTGTGGAACGCGCGCGCCTACAACGCCTGCTCGAACATGCCGCGCGTCGGCCATTCCGGCATCCTCAACGAGAAGCAGATCCGCGACGTGATGGGCTTGCTGCTCGACCCCCAGTCTCCCGTCAACCGCTGAGCGTCCGGCTTCCTTCTTCATGAACCTTTCCAAGCGCGAGTTCGTCCAGATGCTCGGTGCCGGCGCTGTCGCCGGACTGGGCCTGGGCCGCCACGGCAGCAGCGTGGCTGCCGGCCTCGACGGCATGTACACCGTGCCGGCCTTCGGCAACGTGTCGATGCTGCACATGACCGACTGCCACGCGCAGCTCAAGCCGCTGTACTTCCGCGAACCGGGCGTCAACATCGGCATCGGCCCCATGCGCGGCAAAGTGCCGCACCTCGTGGGCGAGCATTTGCTCAAGGCTGCCGGCGTGAAGCCCGGCACGCGCATGGCGCATGCGCTCACCTACCTCGACTTCGACAACGCCGCGCAGCGCTACGGCAAGGTGGGCGGCTTCGCGCACCTGGCCACGCTGGTCAAGCAGCTCAAGGCCAGCCGCCCCGGCGCGCTGCTGCTCGACGGCGGCGACACCTGGCAGGGTTCGGCCACCTCGCTATGGACCGACGCACAGGACATGGTCGACGCCTGCAAGCTGCTCGGCGTCGACGTGATGACCGGGCACTGGGAGTTCACCTACGGCATGGCGCGGGTGCAGCAGATCATCGAGAAAGACTTTGCGGGCAAGGTCGAGTTCGTCGCGCAGAACGTCAAGACCGCCGACTTCGGCGACCCGGTGTTCAAGCCCTACGTGATGCGCGAGATCAACGGCGTGCCGTGCGCCATCATCGGCCAGGCCTTCCCCTACACGCCGATCGCCAACCCGCGCTACATGGTGGCCGACTGGACCTTCGGCATCCAGGACGACAACCTGCAGCGCGTGGTGAACGAGGCGCGCGGCAAGGGCGCGCAGGTGGTGGTGGTGCTGTCGCACAACGGCATGGACGTCGACCTCAAGATGGCCAGCCGCGTCACCGGCATCGACGCCATCCTTGGCGGTCACACGCACGACGGCACGCCCATGCCCACGCTCGTGAGCAACGCGGGCGGCAAGACCATCGTGGTCAACGGCGGCTCCAACGGCAAGTTCCTCGGCGTGATCGACTTCGACGTCAAGGGCAAGAAGGTGAGCGACTTCCGCTACCGCCTGCTGCCCGTGTTCTCCGACCTGATTCCGGCCGACAAGGAGATGGACGCGCTCATCACCCGCGTGCGCGCGCCCTACGAGGCCAAGCTTGCGGAAACCCTCGCCCACACCGACGGCGCGCTGTACCGGCGCGGTAACTTCAACGGCACCGGCGACCAGCTGCTGCTCGACGCGCTCATGGAAGTGCAGGACGCGCCCATCGCCTTCTCGCCCGGCTTCCGCTGGGGCACCTCGCTGCTGCCCGGCCAGGCGATCACGCGCGAGTGGCTGATGGACATGACGGCCACCACGTATTCGTACGCGACCGTCACGCAGATGACCGGCGAGACGCTGAAGACCGTGCTCGAAGACGTGTGCGACAACCTCTTCAACCCCGACCCCTACTACCAGCAGGGCGGCGACATGGTGCGCGTGGGCGGGCTGCAGTACACCTGCGACCCGACGGCCGCCATGGGCCAGCGCATCCAGGACATGCGCCTGGGCGGCAAGCCCATCGACGCCAGCCGCAGCTACAAGGTCGCGGGCTGGGCGCCCGTGAGCGAAGAAGCGCGCACCGCCGGCAACAAGCCGGTGTGGGAAGTCATCGAGCCGTGGCTGAAGTCGCGCAAGGTGGTGACCACGCGCCGGCTCGACGAACCCGTGCTGAAGAACATCGCACCGAACCCCGGCCTGGCCTGAATCGAGCGCCCCGCATGTGGGGCGCTCCCTAGAATCGGGGCATGTCCATCGCGCAGGTTTCCCTTCTCACCACGCTCGCGCTCGTGGCGGCCTTCGTGCTGTCGGCGGTGTTCGGCGCCGTCGCGCGCGCCACGCGCTTTTGCACCATGGGCGCGATCAGCGACGTGGTGGCGCTCGGCGACTGGACCCGCGTGAAGCAGTGGGCTGCGGCCGGCGGCGTTGCGCTCATCGGCTTCTCGGCGTTGGTGTCCGCGGGGCTCGTCGATGCCGACCGCACTCTGTATGCCTCGCACCAGATCCTCTGGCTCTCGGCGCTGGTCGGCGGCCTGCTGTTCGGCGTCGGCATGGTGCTGTCGTCGGGCTGCGGCAACAAGACGCTGGTGCGCCTGGGCGGCGGCAACCTCAAGGCGCTGGTGGTGCTGGTGCTCATGGGCGTGTCGGCCTTCGCCACGCTGAAGGGCATCACCGCGGTGTTGCGTGTTGCGACCGTCGATGCGGTGCATGTGGACCTCGCGGTGAACGCGTCGCTGCCCGAGGTACTGGCTGCCTCTTTCCAACTGAACGCATCGTCGCTGCGCCTGGCGCTCGGCCTCGTGCTCGGCGGCGCGCTGCTCGTGTGGGCCGCCTGGGGCCGCGAGACGCGCGACGTGCGCAGCCTTGTCGGCGGCATGCTCATCGGCGCATTGGTCGTCGGTGCATGGTGGCTCAGCGGTCATTGGGCGGTCGTCGAGGAGCATCCGCTCACGCTCGAGCACGTGTTCCTCGCCACCAACTCCGGCCGCGCCGAAGCCCTGAGCTTCGTCACGCCGGTGGCCTACGCGCTCGACTGGCTCATGTTCTACAGCGACGCCAACAAGCGGCTCACGCTCGGCGTCGTGTCGGTGGCCGGCGTGGTGGTGGGCGCCGCACTGCATGCGCTGTGGTCGCGCGAGTTCCGCTGGGAAGGTTTTGCCGGCACCGGTGATCTTGCCCACCACGCGACGGGCGCGGTGCTCATGGGCATCGGTGGCGTCACGGCCATGGGCTGCACCATCGGGCAGGGCCTGAGTGCGCTGTCGACGCTGAGCATCGCGAGCCTGCCGGCGATCGCGGGCATCGTGGTCGGTGCGGTGGTCAGCCTGAAGTACCAGGCGTGGCAGCTCGAGCGCACGCTCTGACACAGGCGCTGCGAAGATGGCGCTGACCTTTCGCACCCTCGCGGTCGCGATGCTTCTCGTCATAGCAGGATGCGGCAGCGCCCGCGAGACGCAGCAGATTCCCGTCTCCGCGTTCCGCAACTACGGCGCGTCGCCGCTGCAGCACACCTTCTACATCGGCTCCGATGCGCGGTTCCATCGCTTCCAATGGTCCAACGGCAAGCAGGGCGGCACCTGGCTGATCGCGCGCGCCGAGATGGACATCGTCAACGAAAAATCGATCGACGACCCGCGCGTTGCCCGCGGCGGCTACTTCGTCAGCCGGCGTGACGACGGGCGGTGGATGGTTCGCTGAGCCTTCCGCCGCCGCGTTTTTACGCTTTCTTTACGCCCCCCCACCCACTCTTTCCCCCGGTTTTACGCACGCCTGCCGAGACTCCTTTCATCTTGTTTGCAGGAGTGATGAATGGACATCGTCTGGATGGGCGCCTTGCTGGCGCTGTGGGTCGTGGTGGCGGCCATGGTCGTCGGGCTGAACCGGCTCGAGGGGCCGCAGAAGCCGCACGCGGGCGTTGATGCAACGCGCACGCAGGGAGACGCATCGTGATCGGCCTCGAAGTCCTGTATGGCTTCGGCGTGCTGGTCGCCGTGGTCCTGTTCGCGTACCTGGTGTTCGCGCTGATCTGCGCCGAGGAGTTCTGACATGGAAACCTCGGCCTGGGTCTTGTTGGCCCTTTTTCTCGGCGCACTGCTCGTGCTGGCCTGGCCGCTGGGCAAGCTGCTGGCCGCGCTGTGCGGCGAGCGCGTGCCGCGCTGGATGCAGCGCATCGAAGCACCGCTGTACCGACTCGCGGGCACGAAGCCCGAGCAGTCGATGCACTGGCTGCGCTACGCGCTGGCGCTGCTCGCGTTCAACGCCATCGGCGCGATCTTTCTGTATGCCCTGCAGCGCCTGCAGGGCGGGCTGCCGTTCAATCCGGCCGGCATGGGCGCGGTGTCGCCCGACTCGGCCTTCAACACGGCGGTGAGCTTCGTCGCCAACACCAACTGGCAGGGCTACGGCGGCGAGTCGACCATGAGCTATCTCACGCAGATGCTCGGCCTGGCGGTGCAGAACTTCCTGTCCGCCGCCACCGGCATCGCGGTCGCCTTCGCACTGGTGCGCGGCTTCGCGCGCCGCGGGGAAGGGCGTGACGGCAAGGGCCTGGTCGGCAACTTCTGGGCCGACGTGACGCGCGTCACGCTGTGGGTGCTGGTGCCGATTTCATTCGTGCTCGCGCTGTGCCTTGCGGGGCAGGGCGTGATCCAGAACTTCGACGCCTACAAGAGCGTGCAGACGCTCGAGGCCACGGCCTTCCAGCAACCGAAGAACGGCCCCGACGGCCAGCCGCTGAAGGACGACAAGGGCGCCCCCGTGATGGAAGACGCCACCACCCAGACGCAGACGCTGGCCCTGGGCCCGGTCGCTTCGCAGGAAGCGATCAAGATGCTCGGCACCAACGGCGGCGGCTTCTTCAACGCCAACTCGGCGCATCCGTACGAGAACCCGACGGCGTTCAGCAACCTGCTGGAGATGCTGGCGATCTTCCTGATCCCGGCGGCGCTGTGCTTTGCCTTCGGCCGCGTGGTCGGCGACCTGCGCCAGGGCTGGGCCGTGCTCGCGGCAATGACGGTGCTGTTCGTGGTGGCGGTGCTGGTCGCCACGCCCGCCGAGCAGGCCGGCAACCCGCTGCTGGGCCCGCTGGGCGTGGACCAGATGGCGAGCGCACTGCAAAGCGGCGGCAACATGGAAGGCAAGGAAGTGCGCTTCGGCATCGATGCCTCGGCCCTCTTCGCCGCCGTGACCACCGCCGCCTCGTGCGGCGCGGTGAACGCCATGCACGACTCGCTCACGCCCATCGGCGGCATGGTCCCCCTGGTGCTGATGCAGCTGGGCGAGGTCGTCTTCGGCGGCGTCGGCAGCGGCCTGTACGGCATGCTGGTGTTCGCCATGCTCGCGGTGTTCATCGCGGGCCTGATGATCGGCCGCACGCCCGAGTACCTCGGCAAGAAGATCGAGGTGCGCGAGATGAAGCTGATCTCCATCGCCATCCTGGTCACGCCGGTGTTGGTGCTGGCGGGCACGGCGCTGGCGGTGAGCGCGGGCGCGGGCAAGGTCGGCATTGCCAACCCCGGCGCGCACGGCTTCTCCGAGGTGCTGTATGCGCTGACCTCGGCCGCCAACAACAACGGCAGCGCCTTCGCGGGCCTGTCGGCCAACACCCCGTTCTACAACGGCCTGCTCGGCCTGGCGATGTGGCTCGGCCGCTTCGCGATGATCGTGCCGGTGCTCGCCATTGCCGGCGCGCTGGCCGCCAAGAAGCGCCTGCCCGTCACCAGCGGCACGCTGCCCACGCACGGCCCGCTGTTCGTCTTCCTGCTGATCGGCACCGTGCTGCTGGTCGGTCTGCTCAACTACGTGCCGGCACTGGCCCTGGGCCCGATCGTCGAACACCTCGTGCTCTGGAAATAAGAAGGAGCGCATCATGACTGCCAAAACCAAAACCTCTCTTTCGCTGTTCGACGCAGCGCTCGTGAAGCCCGCGCTGTGGGGCGCCTTCGCCAAGCTGAACCCGCGCACCCAGTGGCGCAACCCGGTGATGTTCATCGTCTACATCGGGAGCATCCTCACGACGCTGCTCTGGGTGCATGCGCTGAGCTTCCCGGGCGACACCGGCATGCAGCCCGCCTTTGTGCTGGCCGTGACCGTGTGGCTGTGGTTCACCGTGCTGTTCGCCAACTTCGCCGAAGCACTGGCCGAAGGCCGCAGCAAGGCGCAGGCAGCGTCGCTGCGCGGCCTGCGCAAGGACACCTGGGCCAAGAAGCTGAAGGACCAGCAACAGCCGCACCACGGCGCGCCGTGGCTGCCGGAGCAGGCACCGAATCTGCGCAAGGGTGACGTCGTGCTGGTGGAAGCCGGCGACGTGATCCCGCTCGACGGTGAAGTCATCGAAGGCGTGGCCTCGGTCGACGAAAGCGCCATCACCGGCGAATCGGCGCCCGTGGTGCGCGAGTCGGGCGGTGACTTCTCGGCCGTCACAGGCGGCACCCGCGTGCTGTCCGACTGGCTGGTGGTGCGCATCTCGGTGAACCCCGGCGAGTCGTTCCTGGACCGCATGATCGGCATGGTCGAAGCGGCCAAGCGCCACAAGACGCCGAACGAGATCGCGCTGACCATCCTGCTGGTCGCACTGACGATCGTGTTCCTCATGGTCACCGTCACGCTCCTGCCGTTCTCGGTGTTCAGCGTCGAGGCCGCCGGTGCGGGCACCGTGGTGTCGCTCACCGCACTGGTCGCGCTGCTCGTGTGCCTGATTCCGACCACCATCGGCGGCCTGCTTTCGGCCGTGGGCGTGGCCGGCATGAGCCGCATGATGCAGGCCAACGTGATCGCCACCTCGGGCCGCGCGGTGGAAGCCGCCGGCGACGTCGACGTGCTGCTGCTCGACAAGACCGGCACCATCACGCACGGCAACCGCCAGGCCAGCGCCTTCCTGCCCGCGCCCGGCGTGCCGAAGGGCCGTCTCGCGCGCGCCGCCATGCTCGCCTCGCTGGCCGATGAAACGCCCGAAGGCCGCAGCATCGTCGAGCTGGCACGCCGCGACGGGCTGGAGGCCGCCTCTGTCGAAGTGCTGCGCTATGTGCCCTTCACCGCGCAGACCCGCATGAGCGGCGTCGACCTGCCGGCCGCGCCCAACAGCCTCGACACCGACGCCATCGTGCTGCGCAAGGGCGCGGTCGATGCGGTGCGCCGCCATGTCGAATCGTTCGGCGGCACCATGCCGGCCGAGATGCTGCGCGCCGCCGAAGAAGCGGCACGCCGCGGCAGCACGCCGCTGGCCGTGGCCGAAGGCAACCGCGTGCTCGGCGTGGTCGAGCTCAAGGACATCGTCAAGACCGGCATCAAGGACCGCTTTGCCGAGCTGCGCCGCATGGGCATCAAGACCGTGATGATCACGGGCGACAACAAGCTCACGGCCGCCGCCATCGCGGCCGAGGCTGGCGTGGACGACTTCCTGGCCGAGGCCACGCCCGAAGACAAGCTCGCGCTGATCCGCAAGTACCAGGCCGAAGGCCGGCTGGTCGCGATGACCGGCGACGGCACCAACGACGCCCCCGCGCTCGCGCAGGCCGACGTGGCCGTGGCCATGGGCAGCGGCACGCAGGCCGCGAAGGAGGCCGGCAACATGGTCGACCTCGACTCCAACCCGACCAAGCTGCTCGAGGTGGTGGAGACCGGCAAGGCGCTCTTGATGACGCGCGGATCGCTCACCACCTTCTCGATCGCGAACGACGTGGCGAAGTACTTCGCGATCATTCCGGCGATCTTCGTCTCGACGTATCCGCAGCTCGGCGCGCTCAACGTGATGCGGCTCGCGAGCCCGTCGTCGGCCATTCTGTCGGCGGTGATCTTCAACGCGCTCGTCATCGTGTTCCTGATTCCGCTCGCGCTCAAGGGCGTGCGCTACCGGCCGGTGGGCGCGGCCGCGCTGCTGCGCCGCAACCTCGCCATCTACGGCCTGGGCGGCCTGCTCGTTCCTTTCATCGGCATCAAGTTGATCGACTGGCTGCTCGTGGCCGTCCATCTCGTCTGAGGAGTTCTTCACCATGACTAGCCACAACACCAACGCCAACAACAACGGCGGCATCGTTCGCCCCGCGCTCGTGCTCTTCGCGCTGCTGAGCGCGCTCACCGGCCTGATCTACCCGGCGGCCGTCACCGGCGCCGCGCAGGCGCTGTTCCCGTCGCAAGCGGCGGGCAGCCTGGTGGTGCGCGACGGCAAGCCCGTCGGCTCCTCGCTCATCGGCCAGAACTTCAGCGACCCGAAGCACTTCTGGGGCCGCCCGTCGGCCACCGCGCCGCAGCCCTACAACGCGAGCGCCTCGGGCGGCTCCAACCAGGGCCCGCTCAACCCCGCGCTGGCCGATGCGGTGAAGGCGCGCGTCGAGGCATTGCGCGCGGCCGACCCGGGCGACACCGCGCCGGTGCCCGTGGACCTCGTCACGGCCTCGGCCAGCGGCCTCGACCCCGATATCAGCTCCGCCGCCGCGCACTACCAGGCCGCCCGCGTGGCGCGCGAACGCGGCATGGCGCTGGACCAGGTCAATGCGCTGGTCGTGCAGAACACCCAGAAGCCGCTGTGGGGCGTGCTGGGCGAGTCGCGCGTCAATGTGCTGGCGCTGAACCTGGCGCTCGATGCTTCGAAATCTTCGGCTTCTTCGACGGTGCGTTGAGGAGAAAACAACCATGGCCTATGCCGCCTACCGTGAACACCCCAGCGTGGTGCGAAGTCCAATCGCGCCGCGCACGACGCAATTCCACGTGCTCGATGTCACCGTCTGCTGCGCGGACGCGCTGCGCGTGCGCCGCAGCATTGCGGCCTGCGCCGAAGCCGGCGTGGTGCGCTGCGAGCCGCTGCTGCATGCCTGCAGCTCGCAGGAAAGCGACGCACCCTGCGTGCGCCTGATGATCCGCTTTCCGACCGCGCGCTACGCCGAGGTGCTGCACCGCCTCATCGAATGCGTGCCCTCGGGCGAGATCGGCCGGCTCATGAGCTGGCGCGATCACCTCACGCGCTGCGGCCTGCGCCATGGTCACTGACCTGCTGCACGTGCTGCTGGCCATGGCGGCGCTGTTTGTACCGCTGGGCTTCGCCTGGTGGGTGCTGTCGCGCACCGCACGCCGGCATGAGCGGCGGCGCAAGAACGGACCAATGCGCTAATCTGCGCGCTCCCATGTCCGAGACCCGCCCCGACCCCGACGCCCTGCTCGCGCAACTGCGCAGCGACGAGGCGCGCGCGCTGCGCGGCAAGCTGCGCATCTACTTCGGTGCCAGCGCCGGCGTGGGCAAGACCTGGGCCATGCTCAGCGCCGCGCGGCGCGAGCGCGAGGCCGGGCGCGACGTGCTCATCGGCGTGGTCGAAACGCACGGCCGCAGCGAAACTGCCGCGCTGCTCGCGGGGCTCGACACGCTGCCGCTGCGCGAGCTGCCCTACCGTGGCCGCACGCTCGCCGAGTTCGACCTCGACGCCGCCCTCGCGCGCAAGCCCGCCGTGCTGCTGGTCGACGAACTGGCCCACACCAACGCGCCCGGCTCGCGCCACGCCAAGCGCTGGCAGGACGTGCAGGAGCTGCTGGCCGCGGGCATCGAGGTGTGGTCGGCGCTCAACGTGCAGCACCTGGAAAGCCTCAACGGCACCGTCGGCGCCATCACCGGCGTGCGCGTGCACGAGACCGTGCCCGACACCGTGCTCGACGAAGCCGACGAGGTGGTGCTGGTCGACGTCACGCCCGACGAACTCACGGCGCGGCTCGCGGCCGGCAAGGTCTACCTGCCCCAGCAAGCCGAGCGCGCCGCACAGAATTTCTTTCGCAAGGGCAACCTGATCGCGCTGCGCGAGATCGCCCTGCGCCGCACCGCCGAGCACGTCGAAGACGACGTGCGCGGCTGGCGCGTCGAGCAATCGGGCCCCGGCGGCAACGGGCAGGGCGGCGCCGCGCTGCAGGCCTGGAACACCTCGGGCGCCATCCTGGCCTGCGTCGGCCCGCACGAGGGCGCGGCGCAGACCGTGCGCACGGCGGCGCGGCTCGCGGGCCAGCTCAACGTGCGTTGGCATGCCGCGTATGTCGAGACGCCGCGGCTGCAGCGCCTCGACGCGGCGCAGCGTGATCGCATCCTTGCCGTGCTCAAGCTGGCGGAAGAGTTGGGTGCGGCCACGGCGGTGCTCACCGGCGCCGACGTGGCGGAGCAACTGTCCGAGCAGGCGCGGCGCCTCAATTGCGCGACGCTGGTCATCGGGCGCGCGGAGCCCGTGCACGGATGGCGGCGCTGGTGGGGTGCGTCCACGGTGCCGCTGGCGCGCGCGCTGGCGCAGCGGGCACCGGCGCTCGACATCCTCGAAGTCGGCCGCGCCGACAGCGCGCGCCGCCTGTCGCAGGCGCCGTTCACCACAGCCCGTGCCGACGACGAAGACGACGAGCGCGCGCAGTCCCGTTGGCCCGGCTACGCGTGGGCGGCTGCCACCAGCATCGCGCTCACGCTGCTGTGCACGCCGCTGACGGGCGTGCTGGAGCTGTCCAACATCGTCATGCTGTTCCTGCTCGGCGTGGTGGGCGTGGCGATGCGTTTCGGGCGCGGGCCTTCGGCGCTCGCGGCCATGCTCAACGTGGCGGCCTTCGACTACTTCTTCGTCGCGCCGCGTCTGTCCTTCGCCGTCAGCGACGTGCAGTACCTGCTGACCTTCGCCGTGATGCTCGGCGTCGGCCTGCTGGTGGGCCAGCTCACGGCCGGGCTGCGTTTCGCGGCCGGCGTGTCGACCAGCCGCGAGCGCCGCGCGCGCTCGCTGTTCGAGCTCACGCGCGAACTCTCCGCCGCACTCGAAAGCACCCAGGTCGTCGCGCTCGGCGCCGCCGCCGTGCAGGCCCATTTCGGCGGCCATGCGCGCGTGCTGGTCACCGACGCGGCCGACCAGCTCGTGCCCCCCGCCGACCCGCCGCCCGGCTTCGATGCGCAGGTGGCCGACTGGGCCTTCCGCCACGGCCAGCCCGCAGGCCTCGCCACCGCCACGCTCGCCGCCCAGCCCTGG
>NZ_CALRZC010000111.1:0-25024 GCF_943372545.1 Variovorax sp. YR752
GATCGACCAGCTGCCCGGCCCAGCCCGAGAGCGCGAACATCAGGAAGATGAACGGCAGCAGCGCCGCACCCGCCACCGTGGCCGAGTAGCCCTGCACCTGGATCAGGTTGAGCGGAAAGAAATACAGCCCACCGCCCAGCGCCGCATACAGCAGCAAGGTCAGCAGGTTGGCGCCGCTGAAGTTGCCGATGCGCAGCAGCGACAGCGGCAGCATCGGCGTGCGCGCCCGGCGTTCGGCAATGACGAAGCCCACGCTGCCCACGACACCGATGGCCAGCGCCGCGAGCACCGCCGGCGAACGCCAGCTCTGCGTCGGCGCCTCGATGAAGGCGTAGACGATGCCGCCCAGCCCAGCGGTCGCCAGCAGCGCGCCCCACAGGTCGAGCCCGCCGCGCGCCGCGGCGCCTTTGCTCTCGGGCACGTGGCGACGCACGATCCACAGCACGAGCAGCGCCATCGGCACGTTGATGAGAAAGGCCCAGATCCACGAGAAGTGATCGACCAGAAAACCGCCCAGCACCGGCCCCACCGCCGCCGTGATGCCGCTGAAGCCCGACCAGGTGCCGATGGCCTTGCCGCGCTCTTTCTCGGGAAACGACGCGCTGATGAGCGCCAGGCTGCCCGGCACCAGCAGCGCGCCGCCGATCCCTTGAATCGCGCGTGCGGCGATGAGCTGCTGCACGTCGGCCGCGAGCGCACAGCCGACCGACGACAGGGCGAAGACGACAACGCCGATGGCAAAGATGCGCCGCCGCCCGTAGTGGTCGCCGAGCGCGCCGCCCACCAGCAGCAGCGCCGCGAGCAGCAAGGCGTAGGACTCGACCACCCATTGCGCCTGAAAGGCCGTGGCGTGCAGGTCGGACTGGATCGCCGGCAAGGCGACGTTGACCACGGTGCCGTCGATGAAGGCCATGCTCGAGCCGACGATGGCCGCGGCGAGCACCCAGGGTTTGGAGGCTTCGGGGCAGGCGCCCTCTTCCGTGGGTGGATTCGGCCCATGCAGGATCAGCGTGTCGTCGCAGGGCGCCTTGCCGATCTGTGCCATGGGGCCTCCGGTTCAGGGGTTGCCGGGGTTGCTCCTTCCCCCTTTGGGGGAAGGTTGGGATGGGGGCATCTTCCAACTGAGCGCCATGCTTTTTCGAGCGCCGCCGTGCCCCCACCCCTGCCCTCCCCCAGAGGGGGAGGGAGAAAGACAAAAACAAAGCGTCAGATCGCGCACGCCGTCGCGCCCGGGTTCGTCTGCGCCGCGTTCACGCTGCGCGCCATGGCTGCAGCAGCAGTCGCCGTCACGCGCTGCGCGCCTTGCGCCAGCGCGTCCATGCCGCTGCCAGTGGCCTCGCCCGCATCGAGCCGGCACACCACCGTGCGCGCCTCGTCGGAACGGCGCAGCGTCCAGCTGAAGCCGGCGTCCACGCGCCCGCCGTCCACCAGGTCGAACTGGCGCACCTGCACCGCGACGCGCCACACGGGCTGTGAGGTCTGGCGGCCGCCCTGGGTCACGTCGAGTGCGCCGAGCCGGCCGGCAATGCCGCTGCCGAGCGCATCGCGCAGCTCGTTCTCGAACGACGAGGCCCAGCGGTGCTGCTCGAGCACGTCGACCTGCACGCCGCCGGTCGGGCGGCGCACCACCATCTGCGGGCGCGCGAGCCGCTCGGGCACAGCAATGGGCGCGAGCTCGATGTACATCGGCGACGTCGCGTTGAGAAGGCGCGGCGCTGCGTCGGTGAGCGCGGGCGGGCCGGCCAACGTGTAGTAGCTGTCGGGCTTGCTTGCGCAGCCAGCCAGCGCCACCACCGCTGCGGCGGCGCACGCGAGAGCGAAGGTCGTCGTCTTCATTTCTTGTCGTCCGGTTTGCCGCGCAGCAGCGATTCGGGATGGCGTTCGAGGTAGTCGGTCAGGATGCGCACCGAGCCCGCGGCGCGCGTCAGCTCGCGCAAGGTCTGGCGCATGTCCTGCTGCAGCGGCGAGTCGTCGGCCAGCGTGCGTTCGGCCGAGTTGACGGTCTTGCGCACGTCCTTCATGGCCGCAGCCAGCTCGGGCGTCACGTCGGTGTTGATGCGGTTCACGGTCTGCTCGGTGCTGGTGAGCGTCTTGTTGAGCGTGGCCAGCGTGGTGCGCAGGTCGCCTGCAATCTGCTCGTAAGGCACCTTGTTGAGCTTGGTGGCAATTTCCTGCACCTGCGACTGGATTTCGTCCAGGCTGTTGGCGATGGTGGGCAGCTCGATCGGGCTCTTCGACAGGTCGATCTTGACGGGCGGCGACTTCGGAAAGAAGTCGAGCGCCACGTAGACCTGGCCGGTCAGCAGGTTGCCGTTGCGCAGCTGAGCGCGCAGGCCCTTCTCGGCCAGGAAGCGCAGCCGTTCCTGCTGCGTCGCGCGCGACTCCGTCCCCTGCGCACCGGCACCGCTTTCGCGGCGGCGCAGGCGGTCGGGGTAGATCTGCACCAGCACCGGCATGCGGAACTCGCGCTCGGCGCGGTCGAACTCGACGCCGATGGATTTCACCTCGCCCAGCACCACGCCGCGGAAGTCGACCGGCGCGCCCGGCGTGAGGCCGCGCAGCGACTGGTTGAAGTACATCAGCAGCGTCTGCGAAGGACCGTCGGGCTCCTTCATGGCGGAGGTTTCGTCCTGCGCCAGCACGAAGGCCGTGTTCTCCTTGGCCAGCGGGCCCATGGCGTCGTCGGGCGCCTGAAAGGCGATGCCGCCGAGCAGGATGGTCGCCAGCGATTGCGTGCGCAGCGTGAAGCCGCTGGCGCTCAGTTGCGCGTCGATGCCGCTGGCGGGCCAGAAGCGCGTGTTCATGCCGACGAACTTGTCGTACGGCGCGTTCACGAACACCCGCAGCGTGACGCCGCGGCCGTCGCCGTCGAGCTCGTAGGCCGCGACCTGTCCGACCTTGATGCGCCGGAAGTACACGGGCGAGCCCACGTCGAGCGAGCCCACGTCGCGCGCACGCAGCAAAAACTGCTGGCCCGAGTCGCCACGCGTGACGATGGGCGGCACTTCGAGGCCGGTGAACTCGCCTGCTGTTTCCTTCTCGACGCCCGCGTCGGCGCCGATGTAGGCGCCCGACAGCAGCGTACCCAGGCCCGAGATGCCCGAGGTGTCGAGCCGTGGCCGCACCACCCAGAAGCGCGAGTCGGCCGAGGTGAAGCCCTCGGCCTCCTTGTTGAGCTGTACCAGCACGCGCACATGCGAGCGGTCGCGCGCCAGCCGCAGGCTCTGCACCAGGCCGATCTGCACGTCCTTGTATTTCACGGCGGTCTTGCCGGCTTCGAGGCCTTCGGCCGTCTTGAAGGTGAGCACGATTTCGGGGCCGCGCCCCATGAGGATCTTGGCCACCAGCGTCACGCCGACCAGCGCGGCGACGATGGGAATCAGCCAGATCAGCGAGGGCAGCCACTCGCGGCGGCGCGCCACTTTCGGTTTCGGCAGCGCGGGCGGGGCCGACGCTGCCGGACGGTCTTGCGGTTGCGTGTCTTCTTCACTCATGCGATTTTTTCTTCCCTGCTTTCAAATTCGATTTCGTCCGCGTCGGCTTGCGGCACCGGGCCGTCCCACGTCAGGCGCGGGTCGAAGCTCAGCGAGGCCAGCATGGTCAGCACCACCACCGCGCCGAAGGCCGCGATGCCCACGCCCGCGGTGATGACCGCAAAACCCTGGATCTGCACCAGCCCCGTCAAGAGCGATACGACGAACACGTCGAGCATCGACCAGCGTCCGATGATCTCGATGATGTGATACAGCTTGGCCCGCTCGCGCCGTCGCCAGTTGCTGCGCCGCTGCGCCAGCACCACAAGCAAGAGCAGTACCGCCAGCTTGAACAGCGGCACCAGGAAGCTCGCGATGAACACGATGGCCGCCAGCCCCCAGGCGCCCGACACCCAGAAGTAGATGACGCCGCTCAGGATGGTGTCGTACTGCGCGCCGAACAGCGTGCGCGTGATCATCACCGGCAGCAGGTTGGCCGGGATGTACATGATGCAGGCCGCGATCAGGAAGGCCCAGGTGCGGTTCAGGCTCTGCGGCTTGCGCGTGTGCAGGCGGGTACCGCAGCGGGCGCAGGCCTCGCCCTCTTCCGCATCGCGCCAGACGGCGGTGCAGTGCGTGCAGACGTGCAAGCCGAGCCCGGCTGCCGTCGGCACCGGGTTTGCGTGGTCATGGTCGTCGTCGGCCTGCGCCTCCCATGGGCGGGCCGAGGCCAGGCGGGCGGGCAGCCCGCGCACGTTCATGCGCGCACCTCCGGCGTGTTGTCGTCTGTGGCGGCGTCTTCCTCATCGGCCTGGCGGAAGGTCATTTCCCAGAACGCGCCGGGGTTGAACGACAGCACCGCCGTGAGCGTCACGGTGAGCGCCACGAAGGCCCACAGCGCGGGCCCCGGCACCACCGTCGCCATGCTCGACAGCTTGACGATCGCCACCAGCACGCCGAGCAGAAAGACTTCGATCATTCCCCAGGGCCGCAGCGTCTGCATCATGCGCACCAGCATCGCGAAACCCCAGGGCCGGTGCGCGCGGGCGAGCGGCACCAGCAGGTAGGCCAGGATGCACAGCTGCAGCAGCGGAAACAGGATGGTCGTGGCCAGCACCAGCAGCGCCACCGGCGACATGCCCTCGGCGCTCAACACCACCACCGCGCCGGCCAGCGTGGTCTGGCTGCGCAGGCCCTGCAGCTCGATCTCGACGATGGGAAACAGGTTGGCAATGGCGAACATGATCAGGCTCGCGACCGTCAGCGGCAGGATGCGCCGCTGCTGCGCGCCCGGGTGCCGGTCGAGCTCGGTGCCGCAGCGCGGGCACTCGGCCACGTCGCGCGGCGCCAGCGGCGCACGGGCGTAGACCGCGTCGCAGCCCGGGCAGACCACGGTGTCAGGTACTTCCTTCATGAGGCCGTACCCTACCTTATTCAGGCGTGCGGGCTTGTCGTCTTCAGCCGCAGACTGCTGAAAACCGCAGCCACCGCCGCACAGCCCGCCGCCAGCACCAGCGCCACCACCGGACCATGTCCGCCGTGCGGGCTCCAGATGCTGAACACCGCCGCCAGCACCACGGCACCCAGCGTCTGCCCCGTGAGCCGCGCCGTACCGAGCATGCCGCTGGCCGCACCACTTCGGTGCGCGGGCGGCGAGCTCACGATGGTGTGGTTGTTGGGCGACTGAAACAAGCCGAAGCCCAGGCCGCACAGCGCCATACGCCAGGCGATGTCGGCATTGCCCGGGTGCGCCGGCAGCGCCGCCAGCAGCGCAAGGCCGGCGGCCAGCAGGCCCAGGCCGATGCCGCCGAGCAGCCCGTCGGGGTAGCGCCCGATGAGCCGCCCGGCGATGGGCGCCATCACCACGATGGCCAGCGGCCACGCGGTGATGAGCAGGCCGGCCTCGATGTGGCTGCGGCCGTACACATCGAGCAGCAAAAACGGCAGCGCGATGTAGGCCAGCATCTGCGCGCAGAACGCCGCCACCGAGGTGCCCATCGACAGCGCGAACACGGGAATGCGCAGCAGGTCGATGGGAAAGAGTGGCACCGCCAGCTTGCGCTGGCGCCGCAGATAGACAAAGCCCACAGTCAGCCCCGCCCCCAGCGTGGCCCATGCCAACCACGGCGTGCCCGTGGCCTGCACCCCGCCCTCGCGCACGCCCAGCTGATCGACGCCGAGGAAGACCAACGAGAACATCAGCACGTTGAGCGTCACGTCGACCAGCGAAAAGCGCGCGCCTGCGGCCGGCGCCGAGCGATTGAACGGCAGCGCCCGCATGCCCAGCGCGAAGGTGACGATGCCCAGCGGCACGTTGATCGCAAAGAGCCACGGCCACGACGCCACCGACAGGATCGCCGCCGCCACCGAAGGCCCGGCCACCGACGAGGTGGCGACCACCAGCGAGTTGATCGCCATGCCCTTGCCCAGCTGCGCCGACGGGTACGTGAGCCGCACCAGCGCCGCGTTGACGCTCATGATGCCCGCCGCGCCCAGCCCCTGGAGGGCGCGCGACGCGATCAGCGTGCCGAGCGAATTGGCGAAGGTCGCGGCCAGCGACGACACGGTGAACACCGCCATGCCCACGAGGTACACGCGCCGGTAGCCCACGAGGTCGCCGAGCGACGCCAGCGGCAACAGCATCACCAGCGTGGCGATCTGGTAGGCGTTGACCACCCAGATGGCCTGCGCCGGACTGGCCTGCAGCTCGCGCGCGATGCCGGGCAACGCGAGGTTGACGATGGTGCCGTCGAGCACCGAGACCGTGAGCCCGAGGATGATGACCAGCATCGCCCAACCACGCGCGGGCGCGGCCAGGCCGTCGAGGGGCAGCGGCTTGGCCTCGCTGGCTGTGGCGGCTGCCGTCATGTCAGGCGCCTTGCGCCCTGCCCTCGGTCGGCTCGGAGCGCACACCGCCCAGCGTGAGCCAGGTCAGCACCAGCGCGATGAGCGCGCCTGCGGCCATGCCTGCCACCATCGGCAGCGGCCGGCCGTTGGAGAACAGGCCCACCACCGCCATCGCGAGCGCGCCGGTCAGCATCTGCAGCGTGCCCAGCAGCGCCGAGGCCGTGCCGGCGATGGCGCCGTGCATCTCGAGCGCCAGCACGCCGGTGGTTGGGATCACGAGGCCCATGAAGCCCGAGGCGATGAAGTACAGGACGATCAACACCCAGAGGTTGTCGCCGCCCATCGCGAAGTAGACAAACATCGCGACCATCGCCACGCCGCAGCAGACCACGCCGAACTTGACAAGGTTGACCAGCCCGTAGCGCTCGCCCAGCGAGCCCGTGAACTGCGAGGCCGCAATGAAGGCCGCCGCATTCACGCCGAAGGCCACGCTGTACATGGCGGGCGACAGGCCGTAGTGGTCGATCATCACGAACGACGAGTTCGCCAGGTAGGTGAAGAAGCCCGCCATGGCGAAGCCGCCGATGAACACCAGCCCGAGGTAGTGCCAGTCGCGCAGCAGCAGCCAATAGGCCGACAGCGCGCTGCCCAGGCTGCTTTCGACGCGCTCCGAGGCCGGGCGCGTTTCGTCGAGCAGCTTGACCATCATGGCCAGGCCCGCCACCGCGGCGATGGTGACGGCCCAGAACACGCCGCGCCAGCCGGTGAAGGCGATGACCACGCTGCCCACGAGCGGCGCCAGGATCGGCGAGACGCTGAACACCAGGATCAGCAGCGACATCAGCCGCGCCGCGTCGGTGCCGGTGTGCAGGTCGCGCACCACGGCGCGCGGAATCGCCATGCCGGCGGCGGCGCCCAGGCCCTGCACGAAGCGCAGAGCGATCAGCGTCTGGATGTCGGTCGCCAACGCGCAGCCCACGCTGGCGAGCGCGAACAGCACCAGCCCGGCATACAGCGGCGGCTTGCGCCCGACCATGTCGGAGATCGGGCCGTAGAGCAGCTGCCCCGCGCCGAGCGACAGGAAGAAGGCGGTGAGGCTCATCTGCACCGCGCCGATGTCCGCATGCAGGCTCTGCCCGATCGCGGGCAAAGCCGGGAGGTACATGTCGATCGCGAAAGGCCCGATGGCGGAGAGAAGGCCCAGCAACAGGGCCATTTTGAAGAACGGAGAAGAACGCATTGGGTCGATTGTGGCGAAGGCTCGCAATCGGTGCAGGCGTGGGGTCGGCGGCTTTCGCCGCTAGTGCATTCGTTCTACCGGACGGTACGGCGCCGTGTTTCAGTACAGCGTCGACCGCTGCCGCGCGGGCAGTTCGCGGTCGTAGGTGACGCCGTCGAAGGCCGCATCGGTCAGCGCGGAAAGGATGGCGCCCGGCGTCGGTACGGTGCGTGGCGCGTCTTCCGGCACCGGCGCCCAGAGCTTCGAACGCTGGATCGCGCGGGCGCACTGGAAGAACACGGTCTCGACGCTGATCTCGATCACGCACTGCGGCGCGCGCCCTTCCACCGCGAAGCGCGCCAGCAGTTCGGGCGCCACGGTGATGCGTGCGCGCCCGTTCACGCGCAGCGTTTCGCCCACGCCCGGAATCAGGAACAGCAAGGCCACGCGCGGGTCGGCCACGATGTTGCGCAGGCTGTCGATGCGGTTGTTGCCGCGGCGCTCGGGGAGCAGCAGCGTCTTCTCGTCCTGCACCGCGACGAAGCCCGGGGCGTCGCCGCGCGGCGAGGCGTCGAGCCCGCCGGGGCCGAGGGTCGCCAGCACCGCGAACGGCGATGCGGCGATCAGCGCCTGGTAGCTCGGGTGCAGGTACGGCACCTCTTTCTTCAGCGAGGCCTCGCCCGGCTGGCCGAACAGGGCTTCGAGTTGCGCGACGGTGTCGATGGTGGTCATGGGGCGATGTTCTCCTGAATCGGGGTCGGTGCCGAGGCGCGTCGTACGCACGCCAGCGCCGCGACCGCCAGCAGCAACGCTGCGGTGCCGTAGATCCACGGCGGCGAAGCAATGGGCAGCAGCACGCCGGCCAGCAAGGGGCCGGCGCCTGCACCGATGTCACGCCAGACCGCGCGGGCCGCCAGCGCCCGCACGCGCTCGGGCCCGGGCGTGCGACGCGCCACGATGGGCGGCAAGAGCGGCAGCTGCAGCGCCCGCAGCACCACGATCAGCGCCGTGCAGCTCCACAGCCAGCCCAGGCCGAAGCCCACGAGCGCGAGCGACGTCACCAGCGACAGGCTCACGAGCAGGCGCTCGGCGCCGAAATGCTCCGCCATGCGCCCGCCCACCGGGCCGAGGAAAATTTCCGCGAGGTAGCGCAGCGCCATCAGCACGCCGGCCACGATCACCGCACCGCCGGGCAGCAGGTCCTTGCCGAGGTACGACAGGCCCACGATGAAGAGGCCGTCGAGCGCCAACCCTTCCATGAAGGACCAGCCGTCCAGCGCATTCGGCCGCGAGAAGCGCCGCGTCGCGACCGTAGGCGTTGCGCTGTGATGCGGCTTCGACGGCAGCCGCCGCGTGACGAACAGCGCGAGCAACGACACCACCGCCAGCACGCCGAAGATCGCGCGTGGCCCGACCGTGTACGCCAGCAGCGCGCCGAGCGGCAGCGCCAGCACCGGCCCGGTCGCGATGAAGGCGCGCGAACGCCCGCTGCGCCGCGCGGCGCCAATCGGCTCGGCCGTGGCCAGGGCCTGCGTCGACAGGTTGAGCGCCGCAAAGCACAGGCCCCAGGTCAGCCGCAATGGCAGCAGCGCCCAGAAACCCGAGAGCGTGGCGTAGCCCAGCCCGCAGCACGCGGCAGCCACCACGGCCAGCGTGCAACTCGCCCGGTCGCCATGGCGCGCATAAAAACGCGCCACCCAGCCGTAGCCCGCGATGCGCACCAGCCGGTTGGCCGCCAGCAGCAGGCCGACCTCGGCCAGCGAGACACCGAACTGCGACGCGTACATGGGCAGCAGCAGGTACAGCACCACATCGGCCGGCAGCGACAGGCCGAGCGCCATGGCGGCGTGGCGGGAATCCAGGGCGGTGGAGCGGACGGGATTGGCAGAGGTGGAAGGCGGTGGTGCAGCGGACATCGAGCCCGTATCGTGCCCGCTCGCACTGCCCGCCGACAAACGACATTCCCGCGCGGCATGCGTGAGAAAATCGCACGCATGCCGCTTCGCGAACCGCCCCTTCATGCCGTGCGTGCCTTCGTCGCGGCGGCCCGCCACCTGAGCTTCACGCGCGCCGCGGTCGAACTGCATGTGACGCACAGCGCAGTGAGCCGGCAGATCAAGAGCCTTGAAGCCTGCCTGGGCGTGGCGCTGTTCGAACGTCGCATCCGGCAGGTCACCCTGACGCCCGAGGGCCAGCAGTTCTTTGCGGAGACCGAACCCGCGCTCGCGCAGATCCACGCGGCGGCGCGGGCGCTGCAGCTGCAGGGCCCGGCGCGCGCGGTGCGCATCAACGTGCGGCCGTCGTTCGCGGTGCGCTGGTTGATTCCGCGGTTACCGTCGTTCGTGGAACGGCATCCCGACATCGAGCCGCAGGTCGTCACCAGCACGGTCATGCCCGAACAGGCCACCGGCACTTTCGACATCGCCGTGCGCCGCGGCCTCGAGGGCTGGCCGTCGTCGATCAAGGTGCGGCCCTTCCTCGAAGACGAGGTGCTGGTGGTCGGCGCGCCCGCGCTGTTCAAGACACAGCCGCTGCCCGACCTGCGCGCCCTCGCCTCGCATGTGCTGCTGTCGGCGCGCACGCGCAAGGACGACTGGGACGACTGGAAGAAGCAGGTCGGCGCACCGCGCGCGCGGCCGGCCGGACGGCTGCAGTTCGATCACCTGCACTTCGTGTTGCAGGCCGCGGTCGACGGGTTGGGCATCGCGCTCGCGCCGACCTCGCTGGTGGCGCACGACCTGGCGTCGGGGCGGCTGCAGTCGCCGTTGCCTGCGTTGCGGATGACGCTGGAGCGTTATTACTACGGGCTCGCGCCCGATGCGGCACCCGAAGCGGTGTGCGTCGCCGAGTGGTTCGAGCAGATGAATTCGGACTGAGGCTTCCACGTCCGTAAACGGCCAGCGGCAGATGGAGGCGGACCGCACGATGCGGTCTTTGTCTTCGTGTCCTGCCACATGTCATCGCCCCTTCCCCGCTCCTTCTCCCACCTCGCCTGGGCCAACCTTGCGGCCCAGTCCGCCGAACAACTGAGCCTCGCGGCCGTGCCGCTGGTGGCCGTGCTCGCGCTCGGCGCCGGGCCCGGCGAGATCGGTTTTCTGGCAGCGGTGCAGACGCTGCCCTTCCTCCTGGTCTCGCTGCCGATGGGGCTGCTCGCGGACCGCATGTCACGCCGCCGCTTGATGGTGTGGGCCGAGGGGCTGCGCGCCGTGTCGCTGCTGGCCTTGCTTGGCATGGTGCTGTCGTCGACGCTCGGCATCGGCGGGCTGGCCGTGCTCGGGTTCCTCGGCGCGGTCGGCACCGTGGGCTTCAGCGTTGCGGCGCCCGCGCTGGTGCCGGCCCTCGTGCCGCGCGACGCGCTGGCGCTCGCCAACGGGCGGCTGGAGTTGGCGCGCAGTGCGGCCTTCACAGCGGGGCCTGCGCTTGCGGGCGCGCTCGTCGCGTGGGCCGGGGCCTCGTCGGCCTTCGTGCTGGCGGCGGTGCTGTCGGTGGCGGCCGTCGGCCTGTTGCTGCGTTTGAACGAAGCGCCCCGCCCCGCGGCCCCGTCACGCCATCCGCTGCGCGACGTGCATGACGGCGCGCGCTTTGTCTGGCAACACGCGTTCCTGCGGCCCATGCTGATGACCGGCGCGGTCTTCAACATCTCGTGGTTCGTGCTGCAGGCGGGCTATGTGCCTTATGCCGTGCGCGTGCTCGGCCTCGGCGCACAGGCCGTCGGCTTCACGCTCGCGATGTACGGCGCGGGCATGGTCGTCGGCGCGCTGCTGACCTCGCGCGTGACGGCGCGGCTGCCGTTCGGGCGCGCGATCCAGGTCGGGCCGGCGGTGGCGGTGGCCGCTGCCGCGACGATGGCGGCCACGCTCCTCGTGCCGAGCGCCTCGCTGGCCGCGCTCTCGTTCTTCCTGTTCGGCGCGGGTCCGATGGTCTGGGTCATCACCTCGACCACGCTGCGCCAGAGCGTGACGGCCTCGGCGATGCTGGGCCGGGTGTCGGCGGTGTTCCTGACGGTGAACGCGGGCGCTCGCCCCGTCGGTGCAGCGCTCGGCGGCGTGGTCGGCGCGATGTGGGGCGAGCCCGCCTGCCTGCTGCTGGCGCTCGCGGGCTTTGTGCTGCAGGCCGCGATCATCTTCGGCTCGCGCATCGCGGGGCTGCACCGCCTGCCGGTGCCGGCGGCCTGAGCACTCCCGTTCAGAACAGCGATCGCGTCCCGCTCGGAGTGGCGCCTTCGATGTCGAGCATGCGCAGCTTGGTCAGCGCGCCGCCGCCCGCCGAGAAGCCGCCCGGCTTGTTGCCCGCGGCCAGCACGCGGTGGCACGGCACGACCGGCGCGAAGGGGTTGTGGCCCATGGCCTGACCGACCGCGCGCGAGAGGCCCTTGTCACCCAGCTCTTCGGCCACCTCGCCGTAGGTGCGCGTCTGCCCCGGCGGAATGCGCCGCGCGATCGCATAGACGCGCTGGTGGAATTCGGACACGCCGCGCATGTCGAGTTCGATATCGCACAGGTCATCGGTCGCGCCTTCGAGCAGCGCTTGCACGCCCTCGATGGCCTGTTGCGCGCGCTCCGACGGTGGCGCTTCTTCCAGATCAGGAAAGCGCCGATGCATGCGCGCACGCGTCGCGGCCTCGCCCCGCTCTTCAGGCAGTTGCACACCGACCAGACCCTGCGGCCCCCACGCCAGCGCACAGGCGCCGATGGCGGTCGGGAACAAGGCGAAGCCGGATTCGGAAGTGGATGCGGCAGTCATCGAAGCATTGTGATTCAAGGTTGAAGAACTAGGCGCGGGCACGCGCCCGAAGCCCTCTTTCGCAGAAGAGAAAAAGTACCGGCCAAACACCCCGAAATACCAGACTTTCACTCGACGCTTCGAGGCGTTTCCGCTCATCGTTTCGAACGGACCGAACGTCGGCAAGCCGTTGTCGGACCTATGCATCGGCCGCTAGTCTCGCGCCCAGAAGTTGTCGGCTGAAATTCCAAAACAACAGGGAGGAGATGCACATGAGGCGACGCGATTCTTCGCGGCCGGCGGGGCTGCGCGACCAGCGCGGACTGACGGCCGTCGAGCTGATGGTCACGATCGCGATCCTGGCGATTCTTATCGGGCTGGCTGCACCGTCGATGTCGCGCTTCATCGTGCAATGGCGGCTCGCCAATGCTGTCAATGCGCTGACGGGTTCCCTGCGCATTGCGCGCACCGAGGCCATCGCGCGTGCGCGGCCAGTCGTTGTCTGCCAGTTGGCGCCCGGTGCCGCAGCGGCGTGCGAAACCGCCGCGGGCGACAAGGACCTCGCCGCAGGCTGGATCGTGTTCGTCAAGAACGACCGCGACCCGAAGTCGGCCGATTCGCTGTCGGAGGGCGACGAGCTGCTGCTGCGGCAAGACGCACTACCGGGCATCGCGAAGATCACGTTGAATGCCGCTCGCTTCGTCTTCCTCCCCAATGGCCTGACGAACTCCGGAGCCACCGGCATCAAGTTCGATGCCTTCGGCTTCGAGACGGCCAGCACAACCCCGTGGGCGCGCAGGACGCTCTGCATCAGCAAGCCCGGGCGCATCCGCCATGCGGCCGATGGCGTCGATTGTTCGGGCAAGAAAGAATGAAGCCCCAGATCCAGCAAGGCGCCACCCTCATCGAGGTGCTGGTGGCCATCGTCATCCTGGCCATCGCCCTGTTCGGCATGGCAGGGTTGACCTCGGCGGCCCTCAAGTACAACCAGTTCTCGCGCATGCGCGCCACCGGGCTGAGCCTGGTGACCGACTATGCGGAGCGCGCCCGCGCCAACCTCGTCGGCTTTTCCAGCTACGCCAACGCCAAGGCCTACAACGCCAGCGTGCGCAAGGCTGCAGCCAAAGATCCCACAGCAGCGCCGGACGTCTGCGAAGTCAAAACCTCCGTTCCCGCCGACCCGGTCAACACCTGCGGCGCGACCATCGCCCGCTACGACCTTGCGCAGTGGCTCACCAATGTCGCGAATCGCCTGCCAGGCGGTACGGCCTACGTCACGACGGAGTTGACCGACACGCGCGTGTTGAACATCTGGCTGATCTGGAGCGCCATCGAGGAAGGCACCGGCTTCGGGCGCAAGGAACAGTTGCTGCAGGCCTGCCCCACCGGCGCCAACATCGCAACGGGGGCTTCGGTGAACTGCATGTACTTCCGGATCACGCTATGAGCGCCACCTCCATTCCTTCTGGCCGCATGCGCCATCTGAACAGCGGCTTCACGCTGATCGAACTGATGGTCGCGTTGACGATCGGGCTGGTGATCCTGGCCGCGGCCCTGTCTGTGTTCGCGACCTCCAGCCGCAGCAGCCAGCTGTCGGAGCTCGAGACGCAACTGAATGAGGACGGCATCCTCGCACTCAACCTGATCCAGCAGCAGCTCAAGCAGGCCGGCTATTCGCAACAGCTCATCCCGAGCAACGGTGCCACGGTGATGGGCAACTACGCAGGTCTGGCAGTGCGCGGCTGCACCGGCGGATTCGAGGACACCGATGTCGCCTTCGACAAGCTCTCGTGCAAGGCTGGAAGCAGCGACGCTATCGCCATCCGCTACGAAGCCACCACCGACAACACAGCGTCCCAGGCCGAGGACGCGACACTGGCAACGAACTGTCTGGGCAACGGCATCCACCCCTTGACGCCCTCGCAAGTGAACCCGCCTCCCACGCCAGCACCGGGGGCGTTGCCACCGGGGAACTACGCGCTGGCCGACAACCGTTATCTGGTGACCAACGCGAGCACACAGCCCGCGCTGTCCTGCCTCGGCATGGAAAAGAATGGCGACGATGCCAACGCCTTCGGCGTCTCGCAGCCGCTGCTCGCCAACGTGGAAAGCATGCGAATCCTGTACGGCGTGGCCACCCGCCCCAGCCTCGAGCTGGCCGCCATCTACGACCCCCTGCGGCATCAGATCGTCAGCTACCTGGATGCCGCTGGTGTGGATGGCCTGGGCAGCAGCGGCGTTCTGCCCGATCCCACCGAAGACCGATGGGGCCGCGTACTGAGCGTTCGTGTCTGCCTGCAGATGCGCAGTGAACGACCTGTGCGCGACGTGCCCGAAGGCGGCATGGCCTACAAGCAATGCGACAACGCGGACGCGACCGGCACCGACGGCTACCTGCGCAGGACCTACACCACCACCGTCCTGCTGCGCAACCGGGTGATCGCGCCATGAACATGACCTCCTCTCGTTCTTCTGCGCACCGCACCGGCGTCAACTCGCGCGAGCGCGGCGTGGTGCTCGTCGTCACGCTGGTCCTGGTCGTGATCCTGTCGCTGCTGGGCACCTTCGCGATCCGCAATGCCACGCAGAGCGAACGCAGCGTGAACGGCATTCGTTCCACCGAGGTCGCACGCGAGGCCGCAGAGACGGCGCTGCGCTTCTGCGAGCAGGTGGCCATCTTCGACGGCGATGGCAAGGACTACACAGAGAACGGTGCCACCGGCATGCGCGCAAAGATCGTCGCGACCACAATCGGCTCGGAGTTCGACCTCAAGGCCAAATGGCGTGACAGCACCAGTTGGTCGGACGCAAAGGCCATCAAGGTCCCGCCCTCCTTCTTCAACAAGAAGTCCAGCGGCACCGAGGTCGACGCCGTGCAACTGGAGATCGCACCGCGCTGCCTCATTCAGAGGATAGCAACCACCTCGACGCCCCAACTGACCGGCTACCTGATCACGGCCCGGGGCTTTGCCAACAACGCCAAGTTCGACGACGCGACGGGTAAAGCCACCCGGGGCGCGGAAGCATGGCTGCAGTCCGTGCTGACGCGCGACAAATGACTTCTTGCCTCTTCATCGCCATGACAAACCCACGCTCCGCTTTCTCGCACTCCCGCCGCGGCTTCACGCTGATCGAAGTCATGGTCGTCGTCGCGATCGTCGCGATCCTCGCGGCCATCGCGATGCCGAACTACCAGGAGTACGTGCGCCGCTCCAAACGCGTCGAGGCCCAGGGCGTGCTGATGGAGGCTGCACAGTTCATGCAGCGCTACTACTCGGCCAACGACCGTTACACCGCGGCCGCTGACGACACCACCCAGGAAACCGAGCAGAAGAAAGGCGCCAAGAGCCTGCTGCCCGACGGCCTGCAGCAGTCACCCCGGTCCGGCGGTGCGAACTACACGATCGCCGTCTTCGCGCAAGACACCCCGCCCCGCTACACGCTCAAGGCCACCCGCACCGGCAGCATGAGCAGCGACCGGTGCGGCACGCTGACCCTGAGCGGGCTGGGTGTGAAGGGCGTGGCCGACGCACCGAACCTCACGGCTGCGGACTGCTGGAAATGAATCGAACACGCCCCATGAACTTCTTATTTCCAACCGACAGGGAAGACCGCATGACCGCTGCGCACTCGCTTCTTGCTCCCGCCAAGGCCGCGCGCGCGCGCCGAATC
Source organism: Variovorax sp. YR752 (assembly GCF_943372545.1). Lineage (NCBI taxonomy): Bacteria > Pseudomonadati > Pseudomonadota > Betaproteobacteria > Burkholderiales > Comamonadaceae > Variovorax > Variovorax sp. YR752. The sequence continues at coordinate 15,934 of NZ_CALRZC010000111.1, forward strand.
TTCATCGGTTTCACTGCCGCATGGAGCGCAGCCCTTCTGCCCCTCGGCAACGCGCATGCGGCCACGACGCCGAGCCAGACCCCGCTGTACAACGCAGTGCCCGGCGCCAAGCCCAACCTGATGTTCGTGTTGGACAACTCGGGGTCGATGGACTTGGAAGCTCAGGACGGGTACGCGGTCGACGACAAATGCAAGGTCGATGGAGAGAAGGATTGCGGAAACAAGAATGGTGGGTACGGCTGGTATGCCATGCGATCCAGCAGCGTGAACACGCAGTACTACAACCCGGCCATCAGATACCTCGCCAGAGTCAATCCTGACGGCACGGAAAAAGGGAATTCGATCCCTTTCGTCGACAACCAAAGCTCCACCTACAAGAGGCCGATTCACGATACCGATGCAGGCTATCAACGGAAATTCATCTACGTTCAGTGCAAGAGCAATGACTGCTCCGAACCAGCCAACAGAACAGTGGTCACCATCAACGACCCACCGGGCACTGGCACCATCGACCTGCCCATCGGGAACAAGCGGACGGATTGCGGGACGAACGTCACAAAATGCACAGCCGTGCTGGAGCACCGCAATATCGTCAACTGGTATGAGTGGTACAGCACTCGCTCCCTCGCCGTCAGCACGGCTTTGGGACTCGCAATGCAAAGCTACGATAACAAGTTCAGGGTCGGCTATGTTCAATACAACCGCGACGGAAAAGCCGCAGAGAAGATCATTAGCGGCGTCAATTACTTCAAGGACGATGTATCGATTGCCGGGAGAAAGTGGAAGACCAGGTTCTATGACTGGATCTACGGCCTTGAACCCAACGGAGGAACGCCAAGCCACCACGCCCTGGTGCTCGCGGCCAACTACTACGCCGGCAGCGGAACCACTGCCTACACGGCGTCCTGGTTGACCAGCCCCTGGAAGAACGATCCCAATGACCTAACGAGTGGCGAGCTGAGCTGCCGACGCGCCTACGCCATTGTGCTGTCCGATGGCGCGTGGAACCCAGGCACCACAGAAGGCACCGATACGCGCTACACCGCCAGCACCGGGAGCATCAACTTCGACGGCAAGCCATCCGGAAATACCGCCAGATTTCAATACGACCCGAAAGGCGCTCCTGGCTACGACAGTCCGGCTCTAGCTCAAAAGCTGAGCGCCAGAAATCGCTACGTTCCCTACCCTGGTGGTGGCGGCAGCAACGGCTTCGCCGACCTGACTGCTCGCTACTTCTGGCACACGGATTTCTCCAGTACTCTGGCCAACGATGTTCCCACCATGGAAGGCCAGCACAACCCCACGTTCTGGCAGAACATGACCACGTTCACCATCGGCTGGGGCCTGACGCCGTCAGGAGAAGGCAAAGGCAGTGGATTGAATTGGAGCCAGATCGAAAAGTACAACAGCGATTGGCTCGCTGGCAATCCAGCGGCTCCGCCGCAATGGGCGACCGGCAATCTGAATTCAGGCAGCGCAGGTTCGGACGATGCCCGGCGCGTCGACGACTTCATCCATGCCGGCTTCACCGGCGGCGGTCGTGCCTACAGCGTGTATTCGGGCGACGACGTGCGCCGCGCCCTCGACAACGCCTTGAGCAGCATGGCGGGTTCCGGCAACGACGCGGGCGTGGCGGTGTCAGGCAACAGCAATGAGTTTCAGACGCTGGAAGGCCAGTACAAGTACACGACCGAATACCAGACAGCGGACAACAGCGGCGATATCAAGGCGTTCGAACTGAATGCCGACGGTGGCGACAAGTTCGTGGAGGCGGGGAAACCGAAGCCGGTCTGGTCGGCCAATGCCAAGATGCCGCCTGCGAACGAGCGGACGATCTTTGGCTTGTCGACTTACGACACCAATATGCTTGGCAGCGGCCTGCGCACAGTGCTGACCTACAACACGAGACTGGACAAACTACCGCCCGATTTCCAGGCGCTGCTGAATGCCGACAAGCGACAAGCCACCGACGAGAGCTTCGTCCGCTACCTCCTGGGAGACAACGCGCAAAAAGATGTCGGCGGCACGGTCTACCGGCTGCGCAAGCAGCCCATCGGCGCCTCGGTCAACTCGCCACCGATATTCGTGGGGGGCGCTTCGATATGGGCTATGGCTCCACCAGCTTGGTCGACGGCAAGGGCGTCGACTATGCCAACTACAAGACGTTCAAGACCACGCAGCCTCCCACCATCTTTGCAGCCACAAACAATGGCATGGTCCATGTGCTGAATGCAGCCAAAGATGCCCCCACGGCCGGCATCGAACTCGCTGCATTCATGCCCAAGGGCGCGATGGCTTCACAGATCGATCTCGCCAACCCGAACTTCCGCTTCCGCTACACGCTGGACGGTCCGCTGGTCGAACAGGATGTGTACGACAAGGATGGCATCACCCCGGCCCACAAGAAGGGCACCTGGCGCCAACTGGTGGTCGGCACGGGCGGGCGCGCAGGCCCCTTCATGTACGGGCTGGAGTCGCCTTTGGACACCACCAACCGAAAGCCGACCCAGGACCACTTCCTCTGGGAAGTGGACAACAAGCACAAGGACTACCTCAACCTCGCCCACATCACCAACAACCCCGCCGCGGGTCAACTGGACGACGGAACCTGGGTGATGCTGACGGGCAACGGTCACTATCCGGAAACCAAGAAGGTCGGCCTGTACGTTGTGGAGGCGCTCACCGGCAAGCTCAAGAAATTCATTCAACTCCCGACAGGCTTCGGCGGCGATGCGGCCGGTGGCAACCGCGGCCTGGGCGGCGTGGTCGCGGTGCGGGACACCACCCGCCGCATCGTGGCGGCCTATGCCGGCGACGCCAACGGCAACTTGTGGCGTTTCGATCTGCGAAGCGCCAAGCTCACAGTGTCCGCTCCCCGGCTGCTGTTCACCACGCCGGAGGGCAAGAAGCGACCGATCTACGCTGCGCCCGCATGGCAGGTTCACCCTGGTGATGGCAGTACGTGCACCTACAGCGCCACCTCATCGTGCGGCGCCATCGTGGTGATCGGCACAGGCATCCTGCTGGATGAAGACGATCTGACCATGCCAGCCACGAGGCAGGCCCTCTACGGCATCTGGGACCAGACACCGATCGGCGGCGATGACAAGGCGGGGGTCGTCCCGCTCACCACTTCGAACCTCATGGCGCAAACCATCACTCCCGTGGCCAAGCTTGGTGCGGGCCTCGAAGACGGGAAGAACTTCTACCAGCTCAGCTCGAACGCCGTCGACTGGAAAACCAAAAAGGGATGGCTGCTGAACCTCGGCACCATCACGCACCCCGGCGCCATGCTCAACGGCGAGCGCGTGGTCGGCGACCTGGCCAACCTGGGCAGCAGCGTGATCATCTCGTCCTTCCTGCCGGAAGACAAAAAGCAGGGCATCGAGTCCTGCACCGCCACAGGCAGCCTGCCCAACAACATCTACGTGCTCGACGCCCTCACCGGCAAGAACAAGAACTCCTTCGACGTCGATGGCAACGGCAGCTTCGACGCGTACGCGGTCGTCTCGATCTCCGGCGGCGGCTTCACGCGCGGCAACGTGAACTCGCGCAACATGGTCGGCCAGCCCAACGAAGGCCATCCCGACGGCAAGCCCAGGACCAGTTGCACCAACGAAACCGGCTTCCTCACCGGTGTGGGCGGCACGCAGAAAGCCGGCGACGGCTGCCCCGCCCGGAGCTGGCGCCGCAGCTGGCGCCAGGTGGTCTCACCGCCCTTCTGAGTTCCGAAGAAAACCTCAGCAGCGTCAGAGCACCATGTGCCGCGCCAGCAGCACCGCCACATGCACCGCCTCCCGCTGCGCCCCATCGCCGATCTGGTGTCTGCAGCTCGTGCCGTCCGCCACCACGATCGCGTCGGGCCTGGCGCGGATGGTGGGCAGCAGGCTCGCCTCGGCCATCTGCATCGACACCTCGAAGTGGCTCGCCTCGTAGCCGAAGCTGCCGGCCATGCCGCAGCATGAGCTCTCGATCAGCTCGGGCTCGGCGCCCGGAATCAGCTTCAGCACCTCCATGATCGGAGTCACCGCGCCGAAGGCCTTCTGGTGGCAGTGGCCGTGCAGCAGGATCGGCGCGGTAGCCGGCTTCAATGCGAGTTCGAAGCGGCCGGCCTTGCGTTCGCGTGCGATGAACTCCTCGAACAGCAGCGCCTGCTTCGCGACGACTTGCGCCTTGTCGCCGAAGCCCATCACCAGCGTTTCGTCACGCAGCGTGAGCAGGCACGAGGGCTCGAGCCCGACGATGGGAACGCCCGCCTGCGCCAGCGGCAGCAGCGCGTCGATCAGCGCCCCGGCGCGCACCTTGGCTTCGTCCACCATGCCGCTGGCCAGGAAGGTCCGGCCGCAGCAGTGGTGCCCGCCGCCCTTCTCCACCGTGTGCAGCGCATAGCCTGCGGCGTGCAGCACGCGCGCCGCGGCAAAGACGTTCTCGCTTTCGAAGGTGCCGTTGAAGGTGTCGACGAACAGCACAGCGACCTTCTCGCCGCGCGCTGCCGCAGCCAGCACCGAGGCCTGGTCAGAAAACAAGCCCGCCGCGACCGTGTCCTTGCCGCGCCAAAAGGTGTCGGTGCGCCATTCGGGCAGCGAGCGCTTCGCTGAAAAGCCCAGCATCTTCTCGCCCAGCCATGCCGCGCCCGGCACGCGGTTGCGCAGGTTCAGCAGCCACGGCATGCGGCTGGCGCGGTGCGCGTAGTCGGGCATGTAGGCGACCAGCTTGTCTTTCAGCGTGTGGCCGTGGCGCTTCTTGTAGTGGTCGAGAAACTCGATCTTCATCTTCGCCATGTCGACACCCGTCGGGCAGTCGCGCTTGCAGCCCTTGCAACCGACGCACAGGTCCATGGTGTCGTGCATGGCCTCGCTGGTGAAGGCGTCGGCGCCGAGCTGGCCCGACAGCGCCAGGCGCAGCGTGTTGGCGCGGCCGCGCGTCAGGTGCTGTTCGTCGCGCGTCACGCGGTAGCTCGGGCACATGGTGCCGGCGTCGAACTTGCGGCAGTGGCCGTTGTTGTTGCACATCTCGACGGCCTTCGCGAGGCCACCGGTGCTGTCGCCGCCGGTGCCGGGCGCGGTGGTCAGCTCGGTCACGGGGTCGGCGTTGACGTTCCAGCCCGACCAGTCGAGCACCGGCTTCAGTTCGATGCGGCGGTAGGGCTTGGGCGCCGTCGGCGGCGCAAAGCGGAACAGCGCGCCGTCGTCCATGCGCGGCGGGTCGATGATCTTTCCGGGGTTGAACAGCCCGATCGGGTCGAGCTGCTGCTTGATTGCGCGAAAGGCCTCGTTGATCGCCGGCCCGAACTGCCATTCGATCCATTCGCCGCGGCACAGCCCGTCGCCGTGCTCGCCGCTGAACGCGCCCTTGTACTTGCGCACCAGCGCGCTGGCCTCTTCGGCAATGGCGCGCATCTTGGCGCCGCCGTCGGCGCGCATGTCGAGAATCGGCCGCACATGCAGCGTGCCGACCGAGGCATGCGCGTACCAGGTGCCGCGGCTGCCGTACTTCGCGAACACCTCGGTCAGCCCGTCGGTGTATTCGGCCAGATGTTCGAGCGGCACGGCGCAGTCTTCGATGAAGCTCACGGGTTTGCCGTCGCCCTTGAGGCTCATCATGATGTTGAGGCCGGCCTTGCGCACTTCCCACAGGTTCTTCTGCCGCGCGTCGTCGGCCATCTCGACCACGCTGCCGGGCAAGCCGAGGTCGCCCATCAGCTCGACCAGCTGCTTCAGCTGCGGCAGCAGCGCGGTCTTGTCGGCGCCCGAGAACTCGACCAGCAGGATGGCGGCCGGCTTGCCGATCAGCGCCGTTTCCACCGTCGGCTTGAAGGCCGGGTTGGCCAGGCTCAGCTCGATCATCGTGCGATCGACCAGCTCCACCGCGGTCGGCCTGAGCTTCACGATGTGTTGCGCCGCGTCCATGGCCGCATGGAAGGTCGGGAAGTTCACGATGCCCAGCACCTTGGCGCGCGGCAGCGGTGCGAGCTTGAGCTTCAGGCTGCGCGTGTAGGCCAGCGTGCCTTCGGCGCCGATCAGCAGGTGCGCGAGGTTCACGCTGCCGTCGGCGGTGTAGGGCCGCTCGCTCTGGTTGTCGAAGATGTCCAGGTTGTAGCCCGCCACGCGGCGCATCACCTTGGGCCAGTGCTGCGCCATGGCGTCGCGATGCTCCTGCGCCAGCCCGTGCACGAACTGCGCAATGCCGGCCGCGCGCGCGCCGAGCGTGCCGACCGGACCGAACTCGACCAGCTCGCCACTCGACAGCCACGCGCTCGCGCCCAGCACGTTGTGCACCATGTTGCCGTAAGCAATGGAGCGTGAGCCGCAGGAGTTGTTGCCCGCCATGCCGCCCAGCGTGGCCTGCGCGCTGGTCGACACGTCGACCGGGTACCAGAGCCCGTGCGGCTTGAGCTGCGCGTTCAGGTGGTCGAGCACCAGGCCCGGCTCGACCGTTGCGGTGCCCTCTTCCACGTTCACATCGAGCACCTTGCGAAAGTGCTTGCTGTTGTCGATCACCAGCGCCGCGCCCGTGGTCTGGCCGCACTGGCTGGTGCCGCCGCCGCGCGCGAGCACCGGCACCTTCAGGTCGCGGGCGATGTCGATGGAGGTGGCAATGTCGCGCTCGTTCGTCGGCACGAAGGCGCCGACCGGCGTGATCTGGTAGATCGACGCGTCGGTGGCGTAGCGCCCGCGCGAGCCGTCGTCGAACAGCACCTCGCCCTGCGTGTCGGTGCGCAGCCGGCGCGCCAGCAGTTCGCAGGTGTCGTTGGGCGGAAGAACGGTTCCGGCTGGCTGCATGTGGCTGGCGGGGTCGATGCGCATGGTGGGTGCTTAGCTCGCGTTGTTGCTCGTGGTCTTGCTCTTGCTCTTGGCAGCGGGATAGATCTGGCCGGCGCGCAGCAGCTCCAGCACGGTGTCGCGCTTGCGCAGCACGTGCGCCGTGAGCACCTTGCGCATGGCCTGCGCGTCGCGCGCGGCCAGCGCCTGCACCATCTGCTCGTGCTCCTCGACCGCGTGCTGCCACTTGGTCTCGTCCTGGTTGGTGCGAAAGCGCAGCGACTGCACGCGGGCGTTGATCGAGCGGTAGGTGTTCGACAGCACCGGATTCGCCGCCGCGTCGTTGATGGCCGTGTGGATGCGCGCATTCAGGCGGTAGTAGCCCGACAGGTCGCGGCGCGCGAAGCAGGCCATCATTTCGTAGTGCAGCGCGCGCACCTCGGCCAGTTCTTCGTCGGTGATGCGCTTGGCCGCCAGCTCGCCCGACATACCCTCGAGCATCGCCAGCACCTCGAAGGTGTTGAGCACGTCGGCCTCGGTGAGCTTCACCGCCACCGCGCCGCGGTTGGGCAGCAGGTCGACCAGCCCTTCGGCCGCGAGCAATTTGATGGCTTCGCGCAGCGGCGTGCGCGACACGTTCAGCTGCAGGCACAGCTCGCGTTCGTTGAGCTTGGCGCCCGGTGCAATGCGCCCTTCGACCAGCATGGTGCGCAGGCGCGACGCGACCTGGTCATGCAAGGCCAGCCTGGAGATTTCGATGATTTCAGCGGTCATGTGGTGTTCCCTTACTTGCATTTTGAATGCAAAAAATAGCCGCCACAACCTTGGTTGATAGGTGTAAACCATCATACATAAATGCATTTTGAATGCAAAACTAGCTGCAAAAGGAGAGCCCATGCTGCAACTCGACATCCATCCCACCGGCCGTCACTTCCTCCAGATTCCCGGCCCCAGCCCGGTGCCCGACCGCATCCTGCGGGCCATGAGCCTGCCCACCATCGACCACCGCGGGCCCGAGTTCGGCACGCTGGGTTTGAAGGTGCTCGGCGGCATCAAGGAGATCTTCAAGACGAAGCACCCGGTCGCGATCTATCCCGCGTCGGGCACCGGTGCATGGGAAGCCGCCCTCGCCAACACGCTCAGCCCCGGCGACCACGTGCTCATGTACGAGACCGGCCACTTCGCGTCGCTCTGGCAGAAGATGGCCACGCGCCTGGGCCTGTCGACGGAGTTCCTGGCCTACACCGGCACCGACGCCCACCTGCCCAACGCGCCCGGCTGGCGCCGCGGCGTGCAGGCCGAGCTCATCGAGGCGCGCCTGCGCAAGGACACCGAGAAGAAGATCAAAGCCGTGTGCGTGGTGCACAACGAGACCTCCACCGGCGCCACCTCCGACATCGCCTCGGTGCGCAAGGCCATCGATGCCGCCGGCCACCCCGCCCTGCTGCTGGTCGACAGCATCTCGGGCCTGGCCAGTGCGGACTATCGCCATGACGAATGGGGTGTCGACGTGTGCGTGAGCGGTTCGCAAAAGGGCCTGATGCTCCCGCCCGGTATCAGCTTCAACGCGCTCTCGCCGCGCGCCCTCGAAACTGCGAAGCACGCCAAGCTGCCCAAGGCCTTCTGGGCCTGGGACGAGATCGTCGAGATGAACAAGGACGGCTATTGGCCCTACACGCCGAACACCAACCTGCTCTACGGCCTGTCGGAATCGCTCGACATGATCCTCGGCGAAGGCCTGGACAACGTGTTCGCGCGCCACCAGCGCTGGGCCGCCGGCGTGCGCGCCGCGGTCAACACCTGGGGCCTGCCGATCCAGTGCGCCGACCCGGCCGTGTACTCGCCCGTGCTCACCGGCGTGATCACGCCCGAAGGCATCGACGCCGACGCCGTGCGCCGCCTCATCCACCAGCGCTTCGACCTTTCATTGGGCACCGGCCTGGGCAAGCTCAAGGGCCGCATGTTCCGCATGGGCCACCTGGGCGACAGCAACGACCTGACGCTCGTGGCGATGGTCGCGGGTGTCGAGATGGGCATGAAGCTCAGCGGCATCAAGCTGGCGGGCAGCGGCGTGCAGGCGGCGATGGACTATTTCGCGAGCCACCAGGCCGCACCGGTCGGCCTGCAAAAAGCAGCCTGAGCCGGGCGCGCAGAACCTCACACCGGCCGCAGCGCATCGCTCGAACGATGCGGCGGCCCCCCACCCTGCCGGGCCCGCGCAAGCGGCTCCCGGCACGCATCGGATTCCCCAACCGACGGAGACAAAGAAGATGCAAAGACGTTCCCTGATCCAGGCCGCCGCCGGTGCGGCCGCCACGCTGGGCGTACCC
>NZ_CALRZC010000112.1:0-24944 GCF_943372545.1 Variovorax sp. YR752
AGGCGAACTGCGCGAACGCAGCCAGCTCGCGATACTGCGCCAGGTCGGTACGGATACCGCCGGACAGACCCTTGATCAGCTTGGTCTGCGCCGACGAACCCACGCGCGACACCGAGATACCGGCGTTGATGGCGGGGCGGATGCCGGCGTTGAACAGCGAGGTCTCGAGGAAGATCTGGCCGTCGGTGATCGAGATCACGTTGGTCGGCACGAACGCGGACACGTCGCCGGCCTGCGTCTCGATGATCGGCAGCGCGGTCAGCGAGCCCGTCTTGCCCTTGACCTCACCCTTGGTGAAGGCTTCCACGTAGTCGGCGTTGACGCGCGCGGCACGCTCGAGCAGGCGGCTGTGGAGATAGAACACGTCGCCGGGGTAGGCTTCGCGGCCCGGCGGGCGGCGCAGCAGCAGCGAGACCTGGCGGTAGGCGACGGCCTGCTTGGACAGGTCGTCGTAGATGATCAGGGCGTCTTGCCCGCGGTCGCGGAAGTACTCGCCCATCGTGCAGCCGGAGTAGGCCGACACGTACTGCATCGCCGCCGATTCGGAGGCCGAGGCGGCCACGACGATGGTGTATTCCATCGCGCCGTTGGCCTCGAGCGCGCGCACCACGTTCTTGATCGACGACGCCTTCTGGCCGATCGCAACGTAGACGCAGGTCATGTTCTGACCCTTCTGGTTGATGATCGTGTCGATCGCCACCGCGGTCTTGCCGGTCTGGCGGTCGCCGATGATCAGTTCGCGCTGGCCGCGGCCGATCGGCACCATCGAGTCGATCGACTTCAGGCCGGTCTGCACCGGCTGGTCCACCGACTTGCGGGCGATCACGCCCGGCGCGACCTTCTCGATCACATCGGTCATCTTGGCGTTGATCGGGCCCTTGCCGTCGATCGGCTGGCCGAGCGCGTTGACCACGCGGCCGATCAGCTCGGGGCCGACCGGCACTTCCAGGATGCGGCCGGTGCACTTGACCGTGTCGCCTTCGGAGATGTGCTCGTACTCGCCCAGGATCACCGCGCCGACCGAGTCGCGCTCCAGGTTCAGCGCCAGGCCGTAGGTCGGCTGGCCGTCCTTGGTGGCGGGGAACTCGAGCATTTCGCCGGCCATCACGTCCGACAGGCCGTGCACGCGCACGATGCCGTCGGTCACGGACACCACCGTGCCCTGGTTCTTGATGTCCGCCGAGGCGCCGAGGCCCTCGATGCGGCTCTTGATCAGTTCGGAAATCTCTGCGGGATTGAGGTTCATGTCTTTCTCCGGGACGACCTGGCCACGCTCACGCGGACAGGGCCACCTTCATTTGTTCGAGACGGGCCGCAACCGAGGTGTCGAGCACCTCGTCGCCGACGACCACGCGGATGCCGCCGATCAGCGACGCATCGACCACCACGCTCGCATTGAGCTTGCGGTCGAAGCGCTTCTCCAGCGAGGCCACCACCTGCTGGAGCTGCGCCGCATCGATCGGAAAGGCGCTGTGGATCGTGGCGTCGGAGACACCCGTGCGGGCGTTGACGAGCGCGTGGTACTGCGCGGCGACCTCCGGCAGCGCCGCGAGGCGCCCGTTGTCGATCACCGTTTGCAGCAGGTTCTTCGTGCCGTCGCCGAGGAAGGTCTTGGCCGCCGTCGTGATCAGCTCGAACACCTGCGCCGGCGACACCTTGGGGTTGTCGGCGAACTGGCGCACCTGCTCGTTGGCAGCGACCGCGGCGAGCGCGCTCACCTGCTGCGACACGGCCGCCGCGTCGTTCGGGGCGATCGCCTTGAACAGCGCTTCTGCGTAGGGCCGCGCAATGGTTGCCAGCTCGGCCATGCTCAGAGCTCCGTCTTCAGGCGGTTGAGCAGGTCGGCGTGCACGGAGGCGTTGACCTCCTTGCGCAGGATCTGCTCGGCACCCTTCACGGCCAGCGCGGCGACCTGGTCACGCAGCGTCTCGCGGGCCTTGATGGCTTCCTGCTCGGCCTCGGCCTTGGCGGCGGCGATGATCTTGGCGCCTTCGTCGGACGCGCGGCCCTTGGCTTCCTCGATCATCTGCTGCGCCAGGCGCTCGGCATCGGCCAGGCGCTGGGCGGCGTCGTTGCGGGCGGCGGACAGCTGCTCCTCGACACGCTTGTTGGCGGTGGCGAGGTCGGCCTTCGCCTTGTCGGCAGCCGACAGGCCGTCGGCGATCTTCTGCGCACGCTCGTCGAGCGCCTTCGTGATCGGCGGCCACACGAACTTCATCGTGAACCACACCAGGATCAGGAAGACGATCAACTGCGCAATCAGCGTAGCGTTGATGCTCACGTTGTTGCCTCTGGGTCGTCAGTGGAATGTCGCGCGCTTGCGGCGACGACTTACTTCGGCAGGTTGGCGATCTGGGCCAGGAACGGGTTGGCGGTGGCGAACCACAGCGCGATACCGGTGCCGATGATGAACGCCGCGTCGATCAGGCCGGCCAGCAGGAACATCTTGGTCTGCAGTTCGTTCATCAGCTCGGGCTGGCGGGCGGCCGACTCGAGGTACTTGCTGCCCATGATGCCGATGCCGATACACGCGCCGATGGCGCCCAGACCGATGATCAGGCCGGCGGCGAGGGCAACAAAGCTAATGACTTCCATGGTGGCTCCTTGATGGATTGAAAAAGAAAGGGGAAGGGAAAAACGAGCTGCGCGTTCAGTGCGCGTCGTGGGCCTGACCGACGTAGACCAGCGTGAGCATCATGAACACGAAGGCCTGCAGGGTGATGATCAGGATGTGGAAGATGGCCCACACCGAGCCCGCGATGATGTGGCCGAGGAACAGCGCGATGCCGGTGCCCGACAACGCGAAGGCGCCGCCCATCAGCGCGATCAGCATGAAGATCAGTTCGCCGGCGTACATGTTGCCGAACAGCCGCATGCCGTGCGAGACGGTCTTGGCGACGAACTCGATGATCTGCATCAGGAAGTTGATCGGGTACAGGAACCACTTGTCCCCGAACGGCGCGGCGAACAGCTCGTGGATCCAGCCGCCGGCGCCCTTGATCTTGACGTTGTAGACCAGGCAGGTGATCAGCACGCCGAGCGACAGACCCATCGTGATCGACAGGTCGGCGGTCGGCACGACGCGCATGTAGTCCTTCATGCCCAGCGCCGGGCCGACGGCATGCCAGATGGACGGGATCAGGTCGACCGGCAGCAGGTCCATCGCGTTCATCAGGAAGATCCAGACGAACACCGTCAGGGCCAGCGGCGCGACCAGCTTGCGGCTGGTGGCGTTGTGCACGATGCCCTTGGCCTGCGAATCGACCATCTCGACCAGCACCTCGACGGCGGCCTGGAAGCGACCCGGCACGCCGGAAGTCGCCTTGCGTGCGGCCAGCCACAGCAGCCAGCAGCCGAGCACGCCGAGCGTCACGGAGAAGAAGACGGAATCGAGGTTGATGACCGAGAAATCGACCACCGCGCTCTGCTTGCCCGTCTGCAGGTGCTGCAGGTGGTGAACGATGTACTCACCGGCGGTGGGCGCGTGTGCTGTGCCTTCTGCTGCCATGTTTGTCTGCTCGAACTTGTTCGTTGACTCAGCGGGCGCGCCACAGCAGCGCAACCCAGTTCACCTTGATGCACACCACCATCGTGATCAGCAGCGTGGGCCAGCTCAAGCCAGGCACCACCCTTGCAGCGATCACGAGCATGGCGATGGCCACCCCGATCTTCAGCATCTCCCAGAACAGGAACCCCGCGGCCGCAGCCACCGGGGAGCCCACCCCTCTCGTCATTCCGCGCGCCAGCAAGGCACCCGGCACCACCACAGCGGCCGCGCCGTAAAGCGCCGACCAGACTGCCCCGTTGTGCTGCGTGAGCAGCCATGTCACGGCCACGCACACCACACCCGCCACGGCCTGCGCCGCAACGACCCGCCAGGGCGAGACCTGGGGAATGGAAGCCCTCAAGGCCTGCGCTTCCTGGCGAGACAGTGTCTTGAAAGGCGGATCCGTCGCCTCATCTTCAAAGCCGGCGTGTCTTGCACCGTGGTCGATCGTGTCGGTCATGGCGCCTGGATACGTCTGCTTGCAGCAAAGCCTCGGAATTATACGTGGTTACCCGGTCATTTCGACCGACCCCCGGTTCTGCTGGGTCTTGACATGCCTGCGTCAGCTTTTGCGGCATGGTTCCGACCCATGGCCGGCGCGCATGGTCGGGCAGTTGCCTTACGTCACGCTTCCGTCTGCCTTCGCCCCGACAATCGCGACGTGTCCCGCCCTGCCCGCAGCCCCATGCGTTTCCTGCGCTCCCTGTTCGCCCTCCTGCTCCTGGCACCCGCCCTGCCATCGCTCGCTGCACCCGGTGCGCTGGTGACGACCGAGCAGGTGCGCGCCGAACTGGTGGCGCATGCACCACAGGGCATCGTCGCTGGCCAGACGCTTTGGCTCGGTCTGGCGATCGACCACAAGCCGCACTGGCACACCTACTGGAAGAACCCCGGCGACTCGGGCCTGCCGACCACGTTGCAGTGGACGTTGCCTGAAGGCTTCAAGGCGGGCGAGATCGACTGGCCGACGCCGCAGCGTCTGCCGATCGGCCCGCTGATGAACCACGGCTACGAGGGCAAGCTGCTGTTGCCGGTGCGCGTGGAAGTTCCAGCCGGTTTCAGCGCCGACACCCTGCCGGTGAAGCTGCGCGCTGATTGGCTGGTCTGCAAGGACGTCTGCATTCCCGAGTCCGGCGAGTTCGCGCTCGACATCCCGGCGCGCTCGGCATGGTCTGCCCAGGGCGCAGCCTTCGAGGCAGCCTTTGCGGCCCGGCCGCAGGCGCTGGCGAGCGCGAAGGCCTCGGCCACGGTGAGCGGCGCAGGCCTGACCCTCGAGGTCAGTGGGCTGCCGGCCGAGTGGGCCGGCAAGGCGATCGAGTTCTTCCCCGAGGCTCCGGGTGTGCTCGACAACGCCCTGCCGCGGCGGGCGAACTGGGACGGCCCGCGCTGGACGATCCAGGTGCCGCTGTCCGACCAGCGCATCGACGCTCCGTCGCGCATGGACGCGGTGCTGGTCGCCGGCGGCAACGAGCCCGGCGCCCGCATCGGCTTCGACATTGCCGGCAGCTGGCCCGCCGCAGGCACCACGCCGGCCCCCGTGGCCGCCACCGAACCCGCCGCCACGTCGACAGCGCCGCTCGGCCTCGGCGCAGCACTGCTGTTCGCCTTGATCGGCGGCGCCATCCTCAACCTGATGCCCTGCGTGTTCCCGGTGCTGTCGCTGAAGGTGATCGGCTTCGCGTCGCACGCCGACGACCGCCGCGCCCTCGCGCTCGGCGGCCTGGCCTACACCGCCGGCGTGGTGCTGTCCTTCATCGCGCTGGCCGCGCTGCTGCTGGCGCTGCGCGCCGGCGGCGAACAGCTCGGCTGGGGTTTCCAGTTGCAGTCGCCGGCCGTGATTGCCGTACTCGCTGCGCTGTTCACGCTGATCGGCCTGAATCTCGCCGGCGTGTTCGAGTTCGGCTCGGTGCTGCCGAGCTCGCTGGCCACGCTGCGCTCGCGCCATCCGCTGGTCGACTCCCTGCTGACCGGTGTGCTGGCGGTTGCCGTGGCATCGCCTTGCACGGCACCCTTCATGGGCGCCTCGCTCGGATTCGCGGTCACCCTGCCTCCCGTGCAGGCACTCGCAGTGTTCGCCGCGCTCGGTCTGGGCATGGCGCTGCCCTACCTCGCGGCCAGCCTGTGGCCTGGCTTGGCACGACTGCTGCCGCGGCCCGGCGCCTGGATGGTTCGCTTCAAGGTGCTGATGGCCTTCCCGATGTTCGCCACCGTGGTCTGGCTGGTGTGGGTGATCGGCCAGCAGGCCGGCATCGACGGCGCCGCCGCGCTGCTGGCCGTGCTGCTGGCGCTGGCCTTCATCGCCTGGGCGCTCGGAACGCCGGGCATCGGCGGCATCGCCCGCGCCGCCTTCGGCGTGGTCGGTGCGCTCGGTCTGGCGGCCGCGCTGTCGTGGATGCTGCCGTCCTTCCACGCCTCGGCGGCCACGGCCACGCGCAGCGGCGAAGCGGGCTCGGCCTGGGAGCCTTGGAGCGAGCAGCGTGTCGCCGAACTCCGCGCCGCCGGCAAGCCGGTGTTCGTCGACTTCACCGCCGCCTGGTGCGTGACCTGCCAGTTCAACAAGCGCAGCACGCTGGCCGACCCGGCCGTGATGGCCGACTTCGCCGCGCGTGGCGTGGTGCTGCTGCGCGCCGACTGGACACGCCGCGACCCCGCCATCACCGCCGCGCTGGCCGGCTTCGGCCGCAATGGCGTGCCGGTCTACGCGCTGTACGGCAGCGACGGCGCGCCGCAGCTGCTCGGCGAGATCCTCAGCGTGCGCGAGGTGCGCGACGCGCTCGCCCGTCTCTGATTCCCTGGCTTTCATTCCCTCGACCCTGTCCGTACGAAAGGAGTCCCGCATGAAGACCGTGTTCCGCCTCGCCGCCGTCGCCACCGCGATGTCGTTCTCCGCTGCCGTGTTCGCTGCCGCCGCTGTCGGCCAGAGCGCGCCGGCCTTCAGCGCCGTCGACACATCCGGCAAGACCGTGTCGCTGGCCGATTTCAAGGGCAAGACGGTGGTGCTCGAGTGGGTCAATCCCGGCTGCCCCTACGTGAAGAAGCACTACGACAGCGCCAACATACCGGCGACGCAGAAGAGCGCCATGGCCAAGGGCGCTGTGTGGCTGTCCATCAATTCCACGCACGCCGGCGCGAGCGACTACCTGCAGCCCGCCGCGCTGGCCGGCTGGATGAAGGACAAGGCCGGCGCGCCCACTGCCACGCTGATGGATGCCGATGGCAAGGTCGGCCGCGCCTACGGTGCACGCACGACGCCGCACATGTACGTGATCGACCCGAAGGGCACGCTGGCCTACGTCGGCGCGATCGACAGCAAGCCGACCGCCAACCCGGCCGACATCAAGACCGCGACCAACTACGTCAACCAGGCAGTGGCCGAGGTCACCGCGGGCAAGCCGGTCAGCCAGCCCGTGACGCAGGCCTACGGCTGCTCGGTCAAGTACTCGGACTGAGCGCGTTCAGCTCGCGAGACTCGCGGGCAGTCCCGGCACGTCGACCTCCAGCGCGAGCACGCAGCCGGCCCAGGGCTGCAACGCGAGTTCGGCGGCCGGGCGCTTCTCGCGCGAGGTAGTGACGTACAGCGTCTTCAGGTCGTGCCCGCCGAAGCAGGGCATGGTCGCGCAGCGCACCGGCAGCACGACCTCGCGAACGATCTCGCCGGCGGGCGACAGGCGCAGCAGCCGCTGGCCCTCGAACATCGCCACCCAGTAGCAGCCCTCGGCATCGACCGCCGCGCCGTCGGGGCGGCCGCCGTAGTCCTCCAGCGGCTGGCCGTCCTGCTTGAGCGGAAAGCGGGCGAAGACACGTTGGCCGCTGAGCTCGCCGGTGCCCGGCTCGAAATCGAAGGCGTAGATGGTGTGGGCCTTGGTGTCGCTCCAGTACATCGTGCGGCCGTTCGGGCTCCAGGCCAGGCCATTGGCAACGGTCACACCGCCGGCGCGCTGCACGAGCTTGTCGCCGTTCCAGCAATGCAACGTCGCCTTGGCGGCATCGCGCGGCTCGTAGATCGTGCCGACCCAGAAGCGCCCCTGCGGATCGCACTTGCCGTCGTTGAAACGCTCCTGCGTCGGGTCGTAGGTCGGCCTGGCGAGGCGCTTGCGCTCGCCGCTGGCGAGGTCCAGCCGCCACAGGCCGTCGCGCATCGCCAGCAGCATGCCGCCATCGAGCATCGGCGCACAACTCGCCACATCGGTCTCGAAATCCCAGTGACTGAGCCCGCCGCTGCTCGGGTCGAAACGGTTCAGACGATGGCCCGGGATGTCGCACCAGTAGAGCGCCTGCTCGCGCGGGTGCCACAGCGGCGACTCGCCGAGCAGCGATGCCTGCGCAACCGCGATCCGCACGGCGGAGTCGGCCTCGCGCTGCATCACAACACGGAGACGTCGATCTGCATCCAGGCGCTGGTGCTCTCGCCCGGCGCAACGCTGCGCAGGCCATGGGCCAGCGGGTCGGGCATGTGGATGGCGTTGTTGACGTGGCTGACCGGCTCGACGCAGAAAAAGTCCTTGTCCTGCGGCGTATAGACGACCAGGCGGTCGAGCGAAGAGGTCATCTGCAGCGAGAAGCGCTCGTCGCGGATGCGCGCCGCGCCGCGCCAGCCTTCGAAGCAGTTGTCGAAGTCGAGGTGGGCGACGTCGCTGTCGATGCCTGGCTGCGCGACCTTGCGCACCGGCAGCAGCGTCGGGTCGTTGTCCCAGCGGTCGGACAGCTCGATGTGCAGCCGGCTGCGCGCGCGCTTGGGGAAGTAGGGGTGCCAGCCCAGGCCGATCGGCTGCGCGATGTCGGCCAGGTTGGTCACCACCAGTTCGGTGCGCATCGCCTGCGGCGTGAGGTCGAAGTACTGCATGGCCTCGAAGGCAAACGGCCAGTGCGCGTCGGGCGTGTGGCGGTAGCGCAGCACCACCTCGACGGCGCTGGACGACACCAGCTCCCAGGGCCGCTGCCAGCCGACGCCGTGGATCGAGTGCGGATGGTCGCCGTAGTTGGCCGCCGTCGTGTGGTCGTGCCCCTTCCAGCGGAAGCGCTTGTAGCCGATGCGGTTGGAGTACGGCACCAGCGCGTAGCTGCCGGCGTCGCGCTCGTGGGTCAGCGCGACCGGCTCGACGCCGCGCAGGATGGGCGTCTCGCGGTGCCAGAAACCGGCGATGCAGCCGCCGATGTCGGCGCGCAGGGCCAGGCGCAGTGCGCCGGCGTGGAGTTCGAAGCTGTGGGCGGTGGAGGCGTGCGCAGTCATGTGCCCATGCTAGCGCGGTAGCGGGCCGAAGCGGCCCGCCGGCGCCGCTCAGTAACCCTTGGTCCCGGAGGACACCGAGTGCACGTGGTCGCCGCCGGGCGTGCGCAAGGCAGCGATCGCCGAGCGTGCGCCCTGCATGAACAGGCCGAGGTCGGAGCCGACCGCCACGTAGTCGAAGCCGGCTGCGCGGTACTGCGCCACCGATTCCGGCTCGCCGCCGATCGTGCCCACCGGCATGCCGATCGCCTTGCAGCGCAGAACCGCCTGCGACATGCGATCCATCACCGCCGGGTGCATGGTCTGGCCGGCATGGCCCATCGAGCCCGACAGGTCGGCCGGCCCGATGAACAGCGCGTCGACACCGTCCACCGCGGCGATCGCCTCGAGCTGCTGCAGCGCCTGCACTGTCTCGAGCTGCACGATCACGCCCATCTGCTTGTTGGCGGTGCCGAAGTAGTTCGGCACGGTGCCGAAGCGATTGGCGCGGCTCATGCCGGCCATGCCACGGATGCCCTGCGGCGGGTAGCGCGTCGCGGCCACGGCACGCGCCGCCTCCGCGGCGTCCTGCACGAAGGGGAACATGACCGTCGTTGCGCCGGCGTCGAGCACACGCTTGACCATCACCGCGTCGTTCCAGGGCACGCGCACGATCGGCACCAGCTTGGTCGCCGACAGCGCCTGCAGCACCTGCACGACCTCCATCACGTCCAGCGGCGCGTGCTCCATGTCGATCACGCCCCAGTCGAAGCCGGCGTGGCCGGTCGCCTCGGCAAGCAGCGGGCTGGCCGACATGATCCAGGTCCCCACCGGCGGGTGAGAGCCAGCAGCCTTGAGCAGGTGCTTGAAAGCGTTCATGGCGGTTTCCTCCTCAGTAGCGGCTCAGGCTGTCCGCGAGATCGGCCCGCAGGTAGTGTGCGCCCGGAATCGGGTTGTAGTAGTACGGCGCGGTCTCGGCGAACCCGAGCGAGGTGTAGAGCTCGCGCGCCGCCTCCATGTCGTCCAGCGTGTCCAGCAGCATCACCGAGTAGCCGATGCGGCGCGCCTCGTCCATCAGCGCCTCGGCGATGCGCCGGCCCAGGCCGAAGCGGCGGAAGGCCGGCCGCACGTACAGGCGCTTCATCTCGCAGGCGTTGGCGTGGTCGGCGTCGGCCAGCGCCCGGAAGCCGCCGCAGCCGGCCACCTCGCCGTCGACCAGCGCGAGCAGCAGGTGCCCGGCGGGCGCGGCGTACTCGCCGGGCAGGCCGGCCAGTTCGGCGTCGAAGTTCTGGAAGCACAGGTCGACGCCGAGCCCTTGGGCGTACTCGCGGAAGATCGTGCGGGTCGCGTCGATCGCCTCGGCGCCCTCGGGCACGACGAGGCGAATGTCGGGGGCCGGATCCGATGTCATCGCGCAGGGTTCTTCATGGCGTCGCAGCCCGCACGATAACCGCAGAGCGGATCGCTCGGGAATGGCGCCGGCGGCGCTCAGCGCGGGGCGAGCACCTGCGCGAACTGCGCGCTGTCGACGTTGCCGCCGCTGAGCGTGAGGCCGACGCGCCGGCCGGCCCAGCGATCGCGCTGCTGCAACAGCGCGGCCAGCGCCGCCGCGCCGGCGCCTTCGGCAACGTTGTGCGTGTCGGCGAACAGCGCCCGCATCGCCGCGCGGACCTCGTCGTCGTCGACCGCGACGATCTGATCCACCTCGCGGCGGATGATCGCCAGCGCCTCCGGCTCGGGCACGCGGCAGGCCATGCCGTCGGCAATCAGCGTGCTCACCGGTGCCTCGATCGGCCGGCCTGCTTCGAAGGAGAGCCGGTAGGCCGGCGCATGCGCCGACACCACGCCGACGATGCGCGTACGAGCGCCGCTGGCCGCGCGCGCCGCCGCGCAGGCGCAGATGCCCGAACCGAGGCCGATCGGAACGAACACCACCTCGGGCTCGTCGCCGGCGGCGAAATGGCCGAAGAACTCCATCCAGTAGCTGGCCACGCCGCGCACCAGGTCGTCGTGGAACGAGGGCACCATGTGCGCGCCGCGCTCGGCGGCCAGCGCCGCCGCATGCTCGCGCGCGGCCTGGAAGTCCTCGCCGTGCTCGATCAGTTCGGCGCCGAGCGCGCCCATCGCGGCGTTCTTCTCCACCGAGTTGCCGTGCGGCACGACGATGGTCGCGGCCAGGCCGTGGCGCGCCGCCGCGAAGGCGATCGACTGGCCGTGGTTGCCGCGTGTGGCGCTCATCACTGCCCGCACGCCGGGTTCGCGACGGCGCAGCGCGTCGATGTAGACGAGGCCGCCGCGCACCTTGAAGGCGCCCACCGGCGTGTGGTTCTCGTGCTTGACCCAGACCTGCGCGCCGCAGCGCGCGTCGAGCAGCGGCCAGCGCTGCTGCGGCGTCGGCGGCATGGCTTCGCGCACAAGATGCAGTGCGGCCTCGAGCGAGGCGCGGTCGGGCAAGGAAGTCATGCGGCCCCCTCCAGCCGCACGCGGCCCAGCGGCGTGGCCAGCGTGGCCGCGAAGGTTTCATGCGTGGACACGCTGCCCGGCAGACGGCTCGCCACCACCTGCGGCAAGGCGCCGACCGAGAGCGATTCGAGCTGCAGCCCGCTCGCCGCCAGGCTGTCGGCCGGATGCACCTCGCCCCACTGGATCAGCGTGGGCAGCGCACCGCCAGCCAGCCGCGCGCCATCCGGCCTCACCGCGATGCGCCAGCGCAGCAGGCCGCGCGGGGTGTCGCGCTCGGCCTGCAGCACCTCGCCACGATCGATGCCGGCGCCACGCAGGGCCGCGCATTCGGCGACGACATCGTCGCAGCGCGCCACCCAGTGGATCAGCCGCGGCGCGGCCGCCAGCGTCGCGCGCAGCGCCACGTCGTCGAGGTCGAACCAGCGCCTGTGCGCGGGCGCCTCGGCCTGCGGCTCGATGGCGATGATCTCCAGGTAGCAGCGCGGAAAGGCCGGCGCGGCCAGCGCCAGCAGCAGGTTGTGCGTCCCCATCAACGGGTGCTTGCCGCCCGGGCCGGGCAGCACGCCGAGCGTCGCGGCGCACCAGGCGGCGCCCTGCTCGAGCGACGCGGCGCCGATCACCAGGTGGTCGACGGACCAGCTCACAACAACACCTGGCCGGTCACCACGGCCACGCTGTCGCCACCGATCCAGACATCGTCCCCACGCTGCTCGACGAACACCCGCCCTGCGCGGCCCATCGCCGTGCCCTGCGAGGCGACGTAGCGCGACGGCGCGAGGCCGGCGCCGATCAGCCACTGCGCCAGGCCGGCGTTGAGGCTGCCGGTCACCGGATCCTCCGGCACGCCCAATGTCGGCACGAAGGCGCGCACCTCGAAGTCGGCCTCGCCGCCCGGCCAGGGCGCGACGACGCCGACCTCGAGCGCGCCCATCGCCGCGAAGTCCGGCTTCAGCGCCAGCACCTCGTCGCGCGAACCGAGCATCACCGCCACCCAGCCGGGGCCGTTGTCCACCCAGTTCGAGGCGCGGATCGCGTCGCGCGGAATGCGCAGGCTGCGGGCGATCTGGGCCAGCGTCGCCTCGTCGACCGCGCCGTGGCGGCGCAGCGGCGGCGCGGCGAAGGCGAGCCGCGAACCGTCGCGGCGGATGCGAACCAGGCCGACGCCGCACTGCTGCACCACTTCTTCGGCATCCCGCGCGACGCCGCCGGCGGCCAGCCAGGCGTGGCAGGAGCCGAGCGTCGGGTGGCCGGCGAAGGGCAGCTCGCGGTCCGGCGTGAAGATGCGAACCCGGTAGTCGGCACCCTGCTCGGTGGGCGGCAGCAGGAAGGTGGTCTCGCTGAGATTGGTCCAGCGCGCGAAGGCGGCCATCTGCGCGTCGCTCAGGCCGTCGGCGTCGTGCACCGCCGCGAGCGGGTTGCCCTTCAGCGGCGTGGCGGTGAAGACGTCGAGTTGCGTGAAGCGGCGCGTGCTCATTGGTTCTCCTTCAGCATCTGCGCCAGCAGCGCGACGCCGTGTTCGATCTCCTGTGGCGGCACGGTGACGAAGCTCAGCCGCAGCGTATTGGCCTTCGCATGGTCGGCGAAGAAGGCCGCACCGGGCACGTAGGCCATGCCGCGCTCGACCGCCTTGGGCAGCAGCGCGGTCGCATCCATGCCCTCGGGCAGTTCGACCCAGAAGAACATGCCGCCGCTGGGCACGTTCCAGCGGCAGCCGGCGGGCATGTGGCGCTCCAGCGCCGCGCGCATCGCGTCGCGATGGCTCTTGTAGCGCGCGCGCACCGTCGGCACGTGCTCGCGCAGGAATCCGTCGCGGATCACCTCGTGCACCACACGCTGGTTGAAGCCCGGCGTGTGCAGGTCGGCCGCCTGCTTGGCCTGCAGCAGCTTGGGGAAGATCGCCTTCGGCGCGATCAGGTAGCCCAGGCGCAGCCCCGGCGCGAGCACCTTCGAGAAGGAGCCGAGGTAGACCGTGTCCTCGGGCCGCTGCGTGGCCAGCGGCGGCGGCGGTTCGCTGTCGAACCACAGGTCGCCGTAGGGGTTGTCCTCGACGACCGGCAGGCCCAGCGCCTGCAACGCCGCCGACAGCGCGACACGACGCTGCGCACTCATGCAGCGTCCGCTCGGGTTCTGGAAGTTGGGCAGCAGATAGAGGAAGCGCGCACCGCGCGCCACGCTCAGCGCCCCGGGCAGCGGGCCGTCGTCGTCGCACTCGACCGACACCACCTCCGGCTCGTAGGGCGCGAAGGCCTGCAGCGCGCCGAGGTAGGTGGGCCGCTCGACCGCCACGCCGCTGCCGGCATCGAGCAGCACCTTGGCCGCAAGGTCCAGGCCCTGCTGCGAGCCAGTGGTGATGAGCACCAGCGCGGCATCGGCCACCAGGCCGCGCGCGCTCATCTCCGCCGCCACCCATTCGCGCAGCGGCGCGAAGCCTTCGCTGGCGGCGTACTGCAGCGCCTCTTTCGGCGTGTCGCGCAGCACGCGCTCGCAGGCCGCGCGCATTGCCTCGACCGGAAAGCTCTCCGGCGAGGGCAGGCCGCCGGCCAGCGAGACGATGCCCGGGCGCTCGGTGACCTTCAGGATCTCGCGGATGACCGAGGGGTTCATGCGCTCGGCGCGCCGTGCCAGCTGGAAGCTCATGCCTGTCTTTCGAGGGGGATGTCGCGGGGAAGAGGAGCAACGGGCCGGTGTGCCGGCAGACGTTTGCCGACGAACACCGTGGCGATCACCGCCAGCGCGAACGCGACGGTGAGCGGTTCGAGCCGCTCGCCGAGCAGCGGCACGGCGAACAGCAGCGACAGGAAGGGCTGCACCAGCTGCACCTGGCTGACGCGCACCGTGCCGCCGAGCGCCAGGCCGCGGTACCAGGCGAAGAAGCCCAGCCACATCGAGAACAGCGTGACGTAGCCGAAGGCACCCCAGGACGCGGCGCGCACCGGCTGCACCGGCCAGGACACCGCGGTCAGCGGCAGCGTCAGCGGCAGGCTGAGCACCAGCACCCAGCAGATCACCTGCTCGGCGCGCATCTGCGCCGCCAGCCGCGCGCCGGCCACGTAGCCGACCGCGGCGCTGGCCACCGAACCGAGCAGCAGCGCATCGGCCAGCGACAGCCGCCCGCTGCCCTGCAGCAGCGCGAAGCCGGCCACCAGCGCACAGCCAACGCCGGCGCAGGCCCAGAAGCCGAGCGACGGGCGCTGGCGGAACCACAGCGCCGCCGCCAGCGCGGTGGCCAGCGGCAGCAGCCCGGTGACCACCGCCGCGTGCATCGCGTCGACGTGGCGCAGCGCCAGCGCGAGGAACAGCGGAAAACCGACCACGGTGCCCAGCGCCGAGACCGCGAAGGCGCCGAGTTGCTCGCGCCGCGGCAGCGGCGCGTGCGTGAGCCAGAGGTAGGCGATGCTGAGCAGCCCGGCGAAGCCGGCGCGGCCGGCCGTGACAAACAGCGGCGGCAACTGCGGATCGTCGGCCGCGCCGACAGCCAGCCGCGTCATCGGCAGCGTCATCGCGAAGATCAGCACGCCGAGCAGGCCGAGCCACAGGCCGCGCGCCTCGTCGTGGCGGGAGGGCGTGGCGTTCATGCGGCGACGAGCCAGGCGGCGGTGGCCAGCAACACGGCCGCCATCACGCGGTTGAAGATCACGAGCCGGTTTCCCTGCGCCAGCCAGCCGCGCAGCAGCGAACCGGCCAGCGCATAGGCGAGGTTGCTGGTCAGCGCGAAGCCGACCATCACTGCGCAGACGATCGCCAGCCGCTCGCCGGGGTTGGGCGCGGGCAGCGCACCGGCGCTGGTCACCCAGCCGGCCGCCAGCGCCAGCGCCAGCATCCAGGCCTTGATGTTGAGGAACTGCAGGCCCACGCCCTGCCAGAAGCCGACCTGCAGCCGCGCCGGGTCGGCCTCGCCGAGGCGGCGCACCGCAGCCAGCTTCCAGGCCAGCCAGACCAGGTAGGCGATGCCGCCGAACTTGACCGCCAGGCGCAGCCAGGGCACGGCCAGCACCAGCGCCGCCAGGCCGAGCCCGCACAGCAACATCAGCAAGGTCCAGCCGGCGGGCACTGCGACGATGAAGGGCAGCGCGCGGCGCAGACCGAGGTTCGCACCCAGCGCGGTCGACAGGGTCGTGTTCGGCCCGGGCGTGAAGCTCATCGCCGTCGCGAAGCTCAGCAGGGCGGCGAGTTCTTCAGCGGACATGCCCACAGTCTAGACATCGAACCAGCACAGTAGCAGTACACTTTCTGCGCACTGCTCATCCACTGTACTGATTGACGCGCCAGCACAAGCCATGCTCGATGCCTCCGCCCGCGCCAACGCCGACCCTGCCGCCGTGCCCGGCGCCACGCAGCTGTCCCGCCAGGCCGACAGCACGCTGACCGACCAGCTCGCCGCCCGCTTCGCCGAGCGCATCCGCGCCCGCCTGCTGGCGCCGGGCGCGCGGCTGCCCTCGGTGCGTGAATGCGCGCGCCGCCACGAGGTCAGCCCGACCACGGTGGTCGCGGCCTACGACCAGCTGCTCGCACAGGGCCTGGTCGAGGCCCGCGCGCAACGTGGCTTCTTCGTGCGCCCGCCGCTGGCCGAGCCGGCGCCGGGCGTGGCCCGGCAGGCGCCACAAGCACGCTCGCCGCTGCCGATCAGCGCGACCACGCTGATCCGCGGCATGTTCCAGCCGCCGGGCTCGCAGCCCATGCCGGGCCTGGGCACACTGCCTGCGGAGTGGCTGGACCCGGCGCTGCTGGCCGCCGCGATGCGCAAGGTCAGCACCCAGCTCGGACGCACCGCCCTGCAGTACGGCGAACCGGCCGGCGAGCAGCGCCTGCGCCGCGCGCTGGCAGCGCGACTGGCGGACCACGGCATCGCGGCGAGCGCCGAGCAGATCGTCACGACCGTCGGCGCCACCCACGCGCTGGACATCGTCACCCGCACGCTGCTGAAGGCCGGCGACACGGTGCTGGTCGACGAACCCGGCTGGTCGGTCGAATACGCGCGGCTGGCGGCGCTGGGGCTGCGCATGCTGCCGGTGCCGCGCGGGCCCGAGGGGCCGGACCTGGCGACCATGCAGCGGCTGATCGAGGCCCAGCCGGAAGGCGCGAAGCCGCGCCTGTACGTGACCGTCTCGGTGCTGCACAACCCGACCGGTGCCTCGCTGAGCCTGCAGTCGGCGCACAAGGTGCTGCAGCTGGCGCAGACCCACGACTTCGCGATCGTCGAGGACGACACCTACGCCCACCTCGCGCCGGCGCACCTGCCCCGGCTGGCGGCGCTGGATGCACTGGAGCGCACCGTCTACGTCTCGGGTTTCTCGAAGATCCTCACGCCGAGCTGGCGCGTCGGCTACATCGCCGCGCCGGCGCGGCTGGTCGACCGGCTGATCGATACCAAGCTGCTCTCTACACTGACCACACCGTCGATGACAGAGTTGGCGCTCGCTCACTGTTTGGAGCATGGTCTGCTGAGGCGGCATGCCGAGCGGGTGCAACGCCTGTTGGACGCCGCACGCGGCCGGGCAGTGGAACTTGCGCGCGCCCACGGGTGTCGATTCGCTGCCGAGCCCCGCGGGCTGTTCGGCTGGGTCGATACCGGCGTGGACACCGAGCGCCTGGCTCAGCGCATGCATGACGACGGCTGGCTGATCGCCCCCGGCGCGTTGTTTCATGCCACCCACCGACCGACCACGCTGATGCGCATCAACTTCGCCACCACGCAGGACGCCCGCTTCTGGCAGGCGCTCGAACGGGCACGCGAGTCGCTGCAGCCCCTTTCGTGACCATCGGTAACGAGAGAGAATGCGCCGGTGATCAACAGCGAACTGTTCCAGCCCACGATTCCGATCGGCGAGCCGGAGTTGATGCGCGCGAGCGCCTACCAGCGCTACCTCGACGAGATGCGCACGGAGGCCGGCGGCATCAGCACGCGCATCTCGCAGCTCAGCCCCTCGCTGAAGGCCGACCTGCTGCGTTTCGGGGAAGACGGTGCCGACTCCGAGGTGGTCGAGGTGATGGCTGCCTGCGTACGCCACGGCAAACGCGTCACCATCCACCTGCAGAGTGGCGACCGCGTCGTGCCGCTGACGGTATTCGCGCAGGAGCGCCTGGTGCACTGCCCGGTGCCGCCGGAGGAACTGGTCGGCAAGCCGCTGCTGGACCTGAAAGTGATGCACGTCGAGCCGGCGCTGCTGCACCCGCCCGGTGACACCCACTCGCCGCTGGTCGGTGCCGAGGAGGCGCATTACCCGCTGGCGCCACTGCTGTGGGAACTGGCCATGCGCGGCCTGCGCCGCGAGTTGCTGCCCGAGATCGCCGGCCCGGCGGTCTACCGCGTGGCGCCGGGGCTGGATGTGTCCTCGCTGCCGGCCAGCGGCGCCCTGGTGGCAGCGATCCAGCGCCTGGCGCGGCAAGGCGCCTCGCTGCGCGAGATGTCCGACTGGCCGGGCATGGACCGCGAGCGGGCGACGCGCCTGCTCAACGCGCTGTACCTGCAGTCGGGGCTGATCGTCAGCCGCTCGCACCCGGATGCGGTGCGCGACGGCTGGTTCTAGCGCGCCCCCAACGCCTCCCAGCGCTCCAGCGCGGCCATCAGTTCGTCGTCGATCTCGGCGACCCGCTTGTTCGCCGCGGTCGTTCGCTGCGGATCCTTCACGTAGCTCTGCGGGTCGGCCAGCAGGGTGTTGAGCACCTTCTGCTCGGCTTCCAGCGCCTCGATGCGGCGCGGCAGTTCGTCGAGTTCGCGCTGCTCCTTGTAGCTGAGCTTGCGCGCCTTGGGCGCGGGCGCCCCCACTGGGGCGGAGGCCGGCGCGGCCGCGGGCTTCGCCTTCTCGACCGGCGCACTGCGCGCTGCGGCCTGCTCGCGCAGCTTCCGGGCGCGCGCTCGCTGGGTCCGCCATTCCTCGTAGCCGCCCTCGTACTCGCGCCACAGCCCGGGTGATTCGTCACCCTCCCAGGCGATCGTGCTGGTCACCACGTTGTCGAGAAAGCGCCTGTCGTGGCTGACCAGGAACACCGTGCCGGGATAGTTCTGCAGCAGTTCCTCGAGCAGTTCCAGCGTGTCGATGTCGAGGTCGTTGGTCGGCTCGTCGAGCACCAGCACGTTGGCCGGCAGCGCGAACAGGCGCGCCAGCAGCACGCGGTTGCGCTCGCCGCCGGACAGCGTGCGCACCGGCGAGTTGGCGCGCTCGGGCGAGAACAGGAAATCGTTCAGGTAGCTCATCACGTGCTTGCGCGCCCCGCCCACCTCGATCCACTCGCTGCCCGGGCTGATGGTGTCGGCCAGCGTCGCGTCCAGATCGAGTGCGCTGCGCATCTGGTCGAAGTAGGCGACCTCGATCCGCGTGCCCTGGCGCACCGTGCCCGAGGTCGGCTTGAGCTCGCCGAGGATGAGCTTGAGCAGCGTGGTCTTGCCGACGCCGTTCGGGCCGATCAGGCCGACCTTGTCGCCGCGCAGGATGGTGGCGCTGAAGTCGTCGACGATCACCTTGTCGCCGAAGCGCATGCCGACGTCCTTCAGCTCCGCCACGAGCTTGCCGCTGGGCACGCCACTGTCGACCTCCAGCCGCACCTGGCCGAGCGAGTCGCGCCGTGCCTGGCGCTGCGCGCGCAGCACCTCGAGGCGCTGGATGCGCGCCACGCTGCGCGTGCGCCGCGCCTCCACGCCCTTGCGGATCCACACCTCCTCCTGTGCCAGCAGCTTGTCGGCGCGTGCGCTGGCCAGCGCCTCGGCGGCCAACTGATCCTCCTTCAGCTTCTCGTAGGCGCTGAAGTTGCCCGGGTAGCTGCGGATCGTGCCGCGGTCGAGCTCGATGATGCGCGTGGCCACGTTGTCGAGGAAGGCGCGGTCGTGGGTGATCAGCATCACCGCGCCCTTGAAGTCGCGCAGCAGTTCCTCCAGCCAGGCGATCGAATCGAGGTCGAGGTGGTTGGTCGGCTCGTCGAGCAGCAGCACGTCGGGGACCGCGACCAGTGCCTGCGCCAGCGCGACGCGCTTCTTCATGCCGCCGCTGAGCTCACCGACGATGCGCGCGCCGTCGAGGTGCAACTGGTGCAGCGTGGTGTCGACGCGCTGCTCCCAGTTCCAGGCATCGAGCGCCTCGATGCGCGTCTGCAGCGCATCGAGGTCCACCCCGGGTGCATGCTCCTCGTAGGCAGCGCGTACGGCCTTGGCCTCGGCCACGCCCTCGCTGACGATGTCGAACACGCTGGCGGACGCATCGAAGCTCGGCTCCTGCGGCACGTAGCGGATGCGCAGGTTCTGCGTGACCTGCAGCAGCCCGTCGTCGGGCTTCTCCAGCCCGGCAATGATCTTCAGCAGCGAGGACTTGCCGGCGCCGTTGCGGCCGATCAGGCCGAGCCGTTCGCCGGATTCGAGCGAGAAGCCGGCGCCGTCGAGCAGGGCGACGTGCCCGAAGGCGAGGTGTGCGTTGGAGAGCGAGAGAACAGCCATGCCCCGATTGTCGCCGGGCGTACGATGACCTCCATCGCCACCGCCCGATCAGCCGATCGCCCGCCATGCTCGCTCGCCGCCCCTGGGTGCCCGCGCCCTGCGAAGACCTCGTGCAGTCCATCGCCGCCGCCACCGCGACGCGCGACAGCGAGGCGATCTTCCACGAGATCGCCCAGCTCGTCGCCGAGAACCGGCGCATCCACGACCTGCGCGGCATCAACCTCAACCCGGCGAGCAACGTGATGAACCCGCGCGCCGAAGCGATGATGGCTTCGGGCCTGGGCTCGCGCGCCTCGCTCGGCTACCCCGGCGACAAGTACGAGATGGGGCTGGACGCGATCGAGCGCATCGAGGTGATCTGCGCCGAACTGGCCGCCGAGGTCTTCGACGCGCGCTATGCGGAAGTGCGCGTGGCCTCGGGTGCGCTGGCCAATCTCTACGTCTTCATGGCGACCTGCCATCCGGGCGACACGATCATCGCGCCGCCGGCCGAGATCGGCGGCCACGTCACCCACCACGCCGCCGGCGCGGCCGGCCTGTACGGGCTGAAGACAGTCCACGCGCCGGTGCTCGCCGACGGCTACACCGTCGACGTGGCGGCACTGCGCAGGCTGGCGCGCGAGGTCAGGCCGGCGCTGATCACCGCCGGCGGCAGCCTGAACCTGTTCGCGCACCCGGTGGCGCCGATGCGCGAGATCGCCGACGAGGTCGGCGCCAAGCTGCTGTTCGACGCGGCACATCTGTCCGGGATGGTTGCCGGCCGCAGCTGGGCCAACCCGCTCGCGCTGGGGGCCTATGCGATGACGATGAGCACCTACAAGAGCCTGGGCGGCCCGCCGGGTGGGCTGGTGGTCAGCAACGATGCAGCGATTGCCGAGCGGCTCGACGCGATCGCCTATCCAGGCCTGACAGCCAACTTCGACGCCGGCAAGGTGGCGGCGCTGGCGGTCACGCTGGTCGACTGGAAACGGCACGGCACGGCGTATGCGCAGGCGATGTGCGACACCGCCCAGGCCCTCGCCCAGGCACTGCATCGCCTGGGCCTGCCGGTCTATGCGATCGACAAGGGTGCGACCACCTCGCACCAGTTCGCGATCGAGGCGGCGCGCTGGGGAGGCGGCCAGGCCGCAGCGAAGCGCATGGCGCTGGCCGGGCTGCTGGCCTGCGGCATCGGCCTGCCGATCGCGCCGGTGGCCGGAGACATCAATGGCCTGCGCCTGGGCGTGCCGGAGATCGTGCGGCTGGGCATGAAGCCCGAGCACATGGACGAGCTCGCTTCACTGATCGTGCGAGCGCTGGGCGATGCGCCGGAACAGGTGTCGCCCGATGTGGAAGCGTTCCGTCAACGCTTCCGCGAGCTTCACTTCATCAACTGAGCCGGTCCATGCACCACTGCGCCGCGGCCATCAGGCGATGGTCGTCGCCATGCCGCCCCACCAGCTGCAGCCCGACCGGCAACCCGGTGGCGCCGGTGGCGAAGGGCAGGTGCACGCAGGGCAGGCCGAGCAGGCTCCAGGGCCGGCAGAAGAGCGGGTCGCCGGTGAACTGAAGGCCGTCGGGCGCTTCGTCGACGGCGCTGGGCGTGAGCAGAACGTCGTAGCGTTCGAACAGCGCGCCGATCCCGGTGCGCCAGCGCGCGGCGCGGGCCTGGTGCGCAGCGACTGCCACGGCATCGATCGCGCGGCCGCGGTCGAGCAGTTCGACCAGCGCCGGGCTGAGCCCCTGGCGGTGGCGGCGGTGCTCGTCGGTCAGAGCGGCGGCGGTCTCGTGCGCCTGGATCGCCGCCTGCACTGCGGCCACATCGGCAAAGTCGGCCGGCAGCGCGGCATCCTCGCAGCGCGCGGCCTGCGGCGCGAGCGCGCTAACGGCCTGCTGCCAGCAGGCGACCACGTCGGCCTCGGCCTGCGCCCAGTCCGGCCCCTGGACGAGGCCGATGCGCAGCGTATCGGGCAGCCGCTGCTCGCGCAGCCGCGCATCGCCCGTCAGCACCGAGGCGAGCAGCGCCGCATCGGCCACCGTGCGACCGAAGCCGCCGACGGTGTCCATCGAATCCGCGTTCGGCTTCACGCCGGCGCGCGGCACACGCCCGAAGCTCGGCTTGATGCCGACGATGCCGCAGCAAGCCGCCGGTCGGATCAGCGAGCCGGCCGTCTGCGTGCCCAGCGACAGCGGCAGCATGAAGTCGGCCACTGCGGCGGCCGAGCCGCTCGACGAACCGCCGGGCGAGTGTGCCGGGTTGAAGGGGTTGCGCGTCACGCCGGCCGTCATGTTGGCCAGTTCGGTGGTGACGGTCTTGCCGAGCACGATCGCACCGGCCTCGCGGCACAGCGCCACAGCGGCGGCGTCGACCCGCGGGCGGTGGCCGGCAAAGATGGGCGAGCCGCATTCGGTGGGCAGGTCGAAGGTGTCGAAGATGTCCTTCACGCCCAGCGGCAGGCCGTGCAGCGGGCCGCGGAGCGGGCCGGCATCGAGTGCGCGGGCCTGCTCCAACGCCCCCTCGGCGTCGAGGTAGACGAAGGCGCGCACCTGCTCCTCGCGCTCGGCAATGCGGTCGAGGCAGTCGCGCAGCAGGGCTTCCGCGCTCAGTTCGCGGCGCGCCAGTGCACTCGCAGCCTCGGTGGCCGACAGGCGGTTGGCGCTCTTCATCCGCGACCGAGCGAGGCTTCCAACGCGTCGATGAACATCTTCGCGACGTCGAAGCCGGTCTGGTCGGCGATCTCGCGGAAGCAGGTCGGGCTGGTGACGTTGATCTCGGTGAGGCAGTCGCCGATCACGTCGAGGCCGACGAGCAGAAGCCCGCGTGCGGCGAGGATGGGGCCGAGCGCGGTGGCGATCTCGCGGTCACGCGCCGACAGCGGCTGCGCCACGCCCTTCCCGCCGGCCGCCAGGTTGCCGCGGATCTCGCTGCCCTGCGGAATGCGCGCCAGGCAGAACGGCACCGGCTCGCCGCCGATGACGAGGATGCGCTTGTCACCCTGCACGATCTCCGGCAGGTAGCGCTGCACCATCACCGTCTGCGCACCGCCCTTGTTGAGCGTCTCGGTGATGCTGCCGAGGTTCAGGCCGTCCGGGCCGACACGGAAGATGCCCATGCCGCCCATGCCGTCCAGCGGCTTGAGGATCACGTCGCGGTGCTCGGCGTGGAAGCGTTTGATCTCGGCCGCGTCGCGCGTCACCAGCGTCGGGCCGATGAACTGCGGGAACTCGAGGATGGCGAGCTTCTCGGGGTGGTCGCGCAGCGCCGCCGGCTTGTTGAAGACACGCGCACCTTCGCGCTCGGCCTGCTGCAGCAGATGGGTGGCGTAGAAGTACTCGCTGTCGAAGGGCGGGTCCTTGCGCATCACCACCGCGTCGAGTTCGGCCAGTGCCAGCGTCGGCGTGGCCTGTTCGACGAACCAGGGCTCGTCGCCACCGGTCAGCGTCACCTGGCGCATGCGAGCCGTCACCTTGCCGCCGAGTTGCCACACCAGGTCCTGCGGTTCGCAGGCGTAGAGCGTGTGGCCGCGCTTCGCAGCCTCGCGCAGCATCGTGAAGGTGCTGTCCTTGACGATCTTGAAGTGTTCCAGCGGGTCGGCGACGAACAGCATTCGCATGGTGGCATTCCGGGGTCAGCGAGTCGGCCGCCACTGTGGCACAAAACCCGCGCAGGTCGCCCTGCGCGGGTTTGATGGGCCGGCCTCGGCCCGATCAGGCCTTGCGGCGTGCGTCGAAGCTGGCCGGGCCGGTGCCCAGCGCGGCGAGCAGGAACAGGCCACCGGCCACCGACAGGTTCTTCATGAACATCAGTTGCTGCACCATCGCCTGCTCGGCAGGCACGGCCCAGAACTTGTGGAACAGCAGGCTCGCGGCCAGCGTGAACAGGCCCAGCGCCAGTGCCGCCCAGCGGGCCTGGAAGCCGACCGCGATGGCGATGCCGCCGAACAGTTCGAGCACGCCGACGATCACTGCCAGCGCGGTGGCGAAGGGCAGCCCGCCGCTGGCGATGTAGCCGGCCGTGCCTTCGATGCCGGTGAGCTTGCCCCAGCCGGCGAGGATGAACATCAGCGCCAGCAGCACGCGGCCGACGACGATCAGGGGGGTCTTGAAGGAATCAATCATTTTCAATGCTCCGTGAATGGGGTTGCCGATCCGCGTTGCCCGAGGTGTTCTGTGCACGGAGTGAACTTTAGGCGTACATCCCGGCACGATCAGCGGCCCACGGATGACGTCAACGTTCTGAAAATTTGACTAACTTCAAGCGCCCAGGCCGCGCAGCACGTCGTAGCAGGCGCCCATGGTGTGGTAGTCGGTCTTGCCGGCCGGGCTCTTCTCGTCGCTCAGCTTGCGGTTGTCGGGCGCGAGGATGCGGTACCAGGCGCCGTGTTCGTGGTCGACGAAGTGCTGCCAGGCATAGGCCCAGATGCGCTCGTACCACTCCCAGCAGGACGCATCACCACTGCGCACGGCCAGCAGCGCCGCGGCGGCGAAGCTCTCGGCCTGCACCCAGAAGTACTTGTCGCCGTCGCATACCGCACCGTCCGGGTCGAAGCCGTAGACCAGGCCACCATGCTCGGCGTCCCAGCCGCGCGCCATCGCGGTGTCGAAGAAGTGGCGCGCGCGCGGCAGCAGCCAGGCCGGCCGCTGCGCCTCGGGCAGCCAGCGCTCGAGCTGCATCAGCAGCTTGGCCCACTCGGTCAGGTGGCCGGTCTGGAAACCCCAGGGGCGGAAGATGTTGGTCTTGTCGTCGCGGTTGTAGTCCCAGTCGACCGACCACTGGCCGTCGGCGCCGAGGCGGTAGTGTTCCCACACCAGCCCGCCGGCGAGCGAGGCCAGCCGGCCGGTGACCGACTCGGCCAGCGCCAGCGCGCGCTGCAGGAAGCGTTGATCGCGCGTCGCCTCGTACGCGGCCATCATCGCCTCGCAGGAGTGCATGTTGGCGTTCTGGCCGCGGTAGGGGCCGAGCCGCCAGTCGGGCGTAGCCTCGTCGGCGTAGAGGCCGTTCGCCGGCTCCCAGAAGTGCTGCTCCATCAGCGCGAAGCTCGCCTCCAGCCCGGCGCGCGCCTCGTCCACGCCGGCCATCAGCGCGTGCGCATGGGCCAGCAGCACGAAGGCCAGGCCGTAGCAGTGGTTGGTGCCGTCCTGCACCGTGGCACATCCCTCGTGCCAGTCGATCTGCCACGCATAGCCGCCCTGCGGCTGTTCATGCGCGGCATGCAGGAAGGCCAGGCCGTGGCGCACCGCCGCCAGGTACTCGGGCTTGCCGGAGCGCCGGAACGCCATCGCGTGGTTGAACACGAAGCGTGTGCTGCTGACGAGATGCCGCG